>NZ_JBTNDR010000027.1:0-51983 GCF_054510895.1 Arthrobacter sp. HLT1-20
GTCATCCCCCTCTCCCCCCCCCTCCCCCCCCCCCCCCCCCCCCCCCCCCCCCCCCCCCCCCCCCCAGGGCGGGATGGGGGTCCGGGCTAAATCTCCGCGATCAGATCCGCCACGGAGTTCAATACCTGGTCCGGACGGAACGGGTACGCGTCAATGTCCGCGGGCTGGGTGATGCCCGTCAATACCAGAACGGTATGCAGCCCCGCCTCCATGCCCGCGATGATGTCCGTATCCATGCGGTCGCCGATCATGGCTGTGGTCTCCGAGTGGGCCTCGATCCTGTTCATGGCTGAACGGAACATCATGGGGTTGGGCTTGCCCACAATGTACGGTTCACGGCCCGTGGCCTTGGTGATCAAGGCGGCAACGGCACCCGTGGCAGGCAGCGGACCCTCGCGGGACGGGCCGGTGGCATCCGGATTGGTGCAGATGAACCGTGCGCCGTTGCCAATCAGCCGAATGGCCTGGGTGATGGCCTCAAAGGAGTAACTGCGGGTCTCGCCCAACACCACATAGTCCGGGTTTTGGTCGGTGAGGATGAAGCCGGCCTCATGCAGTGCCGTGGTCAGGCCGGCCTCGCCAATGACAAAAGCCCGCCCGTGCGGCATCTGGGACTTCAAGAACTGCGCCGTGGCAAGAGCCGAGGTCCACAGATTCTCCTCCGGCACCTCAAGTCCCGACGCCCTCAGCCGGGCGGCCAGGTCCCGCGGGGTGAAAATGGAATTGTTGGTCAGCACCAAAAAGCGTTTGGAGGTGTCCACCCAGCGCTGGATCAGTTCGGCTGCACCGGGGACTGCCTTGTTTTCATGGACCAGCACGCCGTCCATGTCGGTGAGCCAGCATTCGATGTCTGCGGGCTGGCGGTTCTGCGCCTTACTCATGGTTCCTCCTGATGTGGCCGGATTTCTCTAGCACCAGTCTTGCAGATCCGCCCGGGCGCCGTGGCACAGCCGGGCCGGGTATGCGCCTGCGGTGCAGCGGCTAAAGTTAACTAGTGAGTAATTCCAGCGACACCACTTCCCCCGCCCCCGCCGAAGCCAAGTCCACAGAGGCGCCCGAATACGTTGAACCGCACCATGAAGTGGGTGTTGGGCCGTGGGAAGGTGCATGGCCGCAGGGCGATCATTGGGATCAGGAACTCCTGGCCGGGGGCGACCGCCGCAACGTGCTGGACCACTACAGGTACTGGACCATGGAAGCCATTGTTGCCGAGCTGGACACCCGCCGCCACGACTTTCACGTGGCCATCGAAAACTGGCAGCACGACATGAACATCGGCACGGTTGTGCGCACGGCCAATGCGTTCCTGGCCAAGGAAGTTCACATCATTGGCAAGCGCCGGTGGAACAAGCGCGGCGCCATGGTCACCGACAGGTATCAGCACGTCCGCCACCACCCCACAGTTGAGGACTTTGTGGCCTGGGCGCAGGGCGAGGGCCTGGCCATCATCGGCATCGATATTTTCCCGGACTCGGAAAAACTGGAAACCTACGAGCTGCCCCGGAACTGTGTCCTGGTGTTCGGCCAGGAAGGCCCCGGGCTAAGCGAGGAAGTCCACGCGGCGGCCCAAACCACGCTCTCCATTGAGCAGTTTGGCTCCACCCGCTCCATCAATGCAGCATCCGCGGCAGGCATCGCCATGCACGCATGGGTACGCCGCCACGTGTTTAACCAAGAGGTTGGCTAGTCCCAAGGTCGTGACGTTGAGCGATCATTGCATGCACTAAATCCGCGTCGTCCAGGCAGGCAGCGATCTCGTAGTCGCAATGCTCCAGTTCACAGTCTCCCGTTGCCAGCTTTGGCAACGGGGACGCCAGCCCGACTCGGGTTCGGGACCAGCCTAGATCCATTCACAGGGAACACACAGTACCGAGCTGGCATCGATTCGCCGGGCTTGGTCGTTGAACTGGACAGAGAACACTGCAATCCAACCCTCTGGAGCCCTTTGCCAGCCACGTCCACGACAGCGACCACAGCACCCGACACGCTACCGATTCCCAAGCAGGTCGATGAATGCCCCGCTGATTCGCCGCGCCCCCGCTCCGTCGTACTGCTGGGCATCGACGGAGCGGGCAAGACAACAGTCGGGACAACTCTCGTGGCCGAACTCAGGGATGCCGGGTCGCCTGCCCAGCTCCTGCGCAACCCGGCCGGACGTCGCTGGATGTCGCGGGTGGCCGATCGTTTCGGAATCGTACTGACGCCGGCATGGGCCAACCGTTTGGAGTCGATCGTGCGTTTCCTCAACGTGCTTGTGGCCCACGCCCGGGCCGCGGGATTTACCGGCACCACCGTCATGGATCGCCATGTGGCGTGCCAGTTGGTCCTGCGTTCGGTCCGGGGGCTGCCTCAAGGGTTGTTGATGCCCTGGCTGCTTTCCCGGCTGCCGGAACCGGATGCTGTCATCCTGATTGATGTACCGGCCGACATTGCCCACGCCAGGATCCTTGCACGCGGGGAAGACAGCGAGTCCCTGTCCTATCTGCGATCGTCGCGCGAGGAGTACCTGGAGCTTGCGCTGTCCAAAGGGTGGCACATCATCGACGGATCCGGCACGCCGCAACAGGTCGCCGCCAAGACCCGACAAGCCGCGACAAGCAACAGCTCAGGTTTGCATGTGGCCTTTGGCGGAAAATCTCGTTCCCGGTCCACCAACCCCACACCGTAACATCACAGCATCGCAGACAGTCCGGCGTCGAACAGCAAAGAATGTCCACAAGTTGGGCGCAAGCTTCATCTTCTTCGACACTGTGAGCGCAATCGCTAAGATGGGAGGAGCCATGCGGGAGGCGGGCCTGTTGCCAGCCTCTTAGTACCGTTCAGCCCATAGGAGCTCTCAATGCCCATTGCAACACCGGACAAGTATGCCGAAATGATCGACCGCGCCAAGGCTGGCGGCTTCGCCTACCCGGCGGTCAACGTGACGTCATCCCAGACGCTCAATGCAACCCTGCAGGGCTTCGCCGACGCCGGAACTGACGGCATCATCCAGGTTTCCACCGGTGGCGCAGCCTACTGGTCCGGCGCCAGCGTCAAGGACATGGTTGCCGGTTCCTTGGGCTTCGCCGCATTCGCACGCGAAGTTGCCAAGAACTACCCCATCAACGTGGCCCTCCACACGGACCATTGCCCCAAGGACAAGCTGGACGGCTTCGTTCTGCCCCTGCTGGAAGCTTCCGAGCGTGAAGTAGCCGCCGGCCGCGACCCCATCTTCAACTCCCACATGTGGGACGGTTCGCACGAAACCCTCGAAGAGAACCTGCGCATCGGCCGCGAACTGCTGGCCCGCACCCACGCCGCCAAGATGATCCTTGAGGTTGAGATTGGTGCTGTTGGCGGCGAGGAAGACGGCGTGGAGAACGCCATCAACGACAAGCTGTACTCCACGATCGAAGACGGCCTGGCCACCGTTGAAGCACTGGGTTCCGGCGAATACGGCCGCTACATCACGGCCCTGACCTTCGGCAACGTGCACGGCGTCTACAAGGCCGGCAACGTCAAGCTGCGCCCGGAACTCCTGAAGGAAATCCAGGCAGCCGTTGGCGCCAAGATCGGCAAGGAAAACCCGTTCGACCTGGTCTTCCACGGCGGCTCCGGCTCCTCCGACCAGGAAATTGCCGACGCAGTTGCCTTCGGTGTCATCAAGATGAACATCGACACCGACACGCAGTACGCGTACACCCGTCCCGTGGTTGACCACATGTTCACCAACTACGCAGGCGTGCTGAAGGTTGACGGCGAAGTCGGCAACAAGAAGCTTTACGATCCCCGCGTTTGGGGCGCCTCGGCCGAAAAGGGCCTGGCAGCACGCGTTGTTGAGGCTGCCTCGCAGCTCGGCTCCGCAGGCAAGACGTTCAAGTAGCATGAGCGAAGATTTCCGCCGGAACCTCATGGGCCCGGAGCCCACCTTGCTCCCGGCCGAGGAAGACATTCAGGCACGGTTGGACGCGGGGGATGAGGCAGTGGATTTGGCTGCCGCCAATCCCACGTCCTCACTCCTGTGGGCCATTTTGGCTGACGAGGCGTATGCGGAGGGCCGCACCATTGAGTCCTACGCCTACGCACGCACGGGCTACCACCGCGGCCTGGACGCCCTGCGTCGCAACGGCTGGCGCGGAACCGGCCCGGTGCCGTACTCGCATGAGGGAAACCGCGGTTTCCTGCGTGCGCTGTACGCGTTGGGCCGCGCTGCCGGAGCGATTGGCGAGTCCGATGAAGCCGCACGCATTGCTACGTTCCTGAACGACTCCGATCCCTTGGCAACCGCCGCGATCGAAGCCGCTCTGTAGCTTGCAACAAGAAATGCCGCCGTTCCCGCTTTTTGCCACCGGATATACCGGTGGCAAAAAGCGGGAACGGCGGCATTTTTCATTGACCCGTCCGGCATGGGCGGTCCCTGCACTGTCCACCCTGCGCGGTCAATGTGCGCCAGCTAGGGCCGTGAAGTAAACTTAGGAGGTAAGACCCCCTTGACTGACTGCCTTCGTAAGCCTTTGCTGATGAAGGCCGGTGGTTTCCAAGGGGCATTTTCGTGCCCGGACACTGCACGGTGGAACAACCACCGGCCTCTGCAGTGCCCGGCTCAACTTATGAGCAAGGGGGAGGGTCCCATGCCAGCAATCGTAATCGTCGGCGCCCAGTGGGGTGACGAAGGTAAAGGCAAGGCCACAGATCTTTTGGGTGGTTTGGTCGACTATGTAGTGAAGCCCAACGGTGGAAACAACGCCGGGCACACAGTGGTCGTAGGCGGTGAGAAGTATGAGCTCAAGCTCCTTCCTGCCGGAATTTTGAGCCCCAACGCGACACCCATTATTGGCAATGGCTGTGTTGTGAATCTTGAGGCGTTGTTTGAGGAAATCGAGGGCCTTGAGGCCCGCGGCGCGGACACGTCCAAGCTGCGAATTTCTGCAAACGCCCATTTGGTGGCCCCGTACCACCAGGTATTGGACAAGGTCACCGAGCGTTTCCTGGGCAGCCGCGCCATTGGCACCACGGGCCGCGGCATTGGCCCGGCATACATGGACAAGGTGGCCCGTCTGGGCATCCGCGTCCAGGACCTCTTTGACGAGTCCATCCTGCGCCAGAAGGTGGAGGGTTCGCTGAAGCAGAAGAATCAGCTGCTCGTGAAGGTCTACAACCGCCGGGACGTTGAAGTGGACGAGGTTGTGGAGTACTTCCTCAGCTTTGCCGAGCGTGTGCGCCCCATGGTCATTGACGCAACCTATGTGCTCAATGAGGCACTGGATCGCGGCGAAGTGGTGCTCATGGAAGGCGGTCAGGCAACGTTCCTGGACGTTGACCACGGCACCTACCCGTTCGTGACCTCCTCCAACCCGACCGCCGGTGGCGCGTCGGTTGGTTCCGGCATTGGCCCCACCCGCATCACCCGCGCAGTGGGCATCATCAAGGCCTACACCACACGTGTTGGTGCCGGTCCGTTCCCCACGGAACTCTTCGATGACATGGGCATCTACCTGCAAAAGACTGGCGGCGAGTTTGGTGTGAACACCGGCCGTCCCCGTCGTTGCGGTTGGTACGACGCCGTTTTGGCCCGCCACGCTTCCCGCGTCAACGGCTTCACGGACTACTTTGTCACCAAGCTGGACGTGCTGACAGGCATTGAGCGAATCCCCGTGTGCGTCGCCTACGACGTCGACGGCGTCCGTCACGATGAAATGCCCATGACGCAGACCGAGTTCCACCACGCCAAGCCCATTTTCGAGTACTTCCCGGGCTGGACCGAGGACATCACCACGGCCCGCACCCTGGAAGACCTGCCGGAGAATGCACGCAACTATGTGCTGGCGCTTGAAGCCATGTCCGGCACCCGGCTCTCCGCCATTGGCGTTGGCCCGGCCCGTGATCAGACAATCGTGCGCTACGACCTCATCAACGACTAGTCCCGACGCCCACCCAGTAAATCGCTGACGCGATTTGCTGGATCCCCGGGCGCGTGGGCCCAGCCACAGCATAAAGGCGTGTTCGACGCCGGAACTTGAGTTCCGGCGTCGGACACGCCTTTTGTTTTACCCGGCTCAGCTTTGAAGGGCCAGCCGAACCGCGGCCTCGGCATGAATCCTGGTGGTGGGGAAGACCGGCAGGGGGCTGCTGTTTTGGTCGATCAGCAGCTCGATCTCCGTGCACCCTAAAATGATCCCCTCGGCACCCTGAGCCGCCAGGGACTCGATGATCCGGACAAAGCGCTCCCGGGAGGCTTCCGTTACTACGCCCAACACCAGTTCGCCGTAGATGACGCTGTGGACCAGATGGCGGGCCTCGGCGTCGGGAATCAACACCGTCAGCCCGTGGCCGGAAATCCTGTCGCGGTAGAAGTCCTGCTCCATGGTGAATGCGGTGCCGAGCAGGCCCACGGTGCTCAAACCCGAGGCCGCCACAGCCTGCGCGGTGACATCGGCCAGGTGCAGGAGCGGGATGTGCACGGCGCGCTCAATGGAACCGGCCACCTTGTGCATGGTGTTGGTGCACAAGAGGATGAAATCTGCGCCGCTGGCTTCCAGCCGCCGCGCCTCCTCGGCCAGGAGTTCCCCGGCACGTTCCCACTGCCCCGTGGCCTGAAGTTGTTCAACGTCAGCAAAGTCAACGGATGCCATGATGCAGCGGGCCGAATGCAGGCCGCCAAGCCGCTCCCGGACCAGTTCGTTGATCAGCTTGTAATATAGTGCCGAACTTTCCCAGCTCATCCCGCCCAGCAGCCCAATGGTCTTCATTCGAGCATCATACTTTGGCAGCCCGTGGTCTCCCGGAGCCCATCACGACTAGGCTGGATGTCAGATGGTGTTGGTGGGTCGAAGGAGATGTCATGAAGGTCAGTGTTGGGCAGTTCAATCCGGGCGGCGAAGTTGCACAGAACCTGGCCACCATGCGCCGGCTCTGCGTTGCTGCGGCGCAAGAGGGCAGCAAACTGATCCTTTTCCCGGAGGAAGCCATGTTCTCAGTTGGCAGGGTGGCCGGCGACTTCGCCACGGCCGTTGACGCCCAGTGGACCACCTTTGTGCAGGGCATTTCTCTCATGGCCGCCGACGCCGGTATTGCCGTCATTGCCGGCGGCTATGAATCCAGTGGCGAGGAACGCCCCTACAACACCGTGGTGGCGGTGGACGACGACGGCGGAATCCTGGGCACATACCGGAAACTGCACCTCTACGACGCGTTCTCCTACAAGGAATCCTCAAGGATCAAGCCCGGCGACCGCGGCATCACCGTGGTGGACATTGGCGGATTCAAGGTGGGCTTAATGACCTGCTACGACCTCCGTTTCCCGGAGCTGGCCAGGTCCTTGGCAGTGGCCGGGGCGGAGCTGCTGTGCGTTTCGGCGGCCTGGTTCAAGGGCGAACACAAGGTTGACCATTGGGAGACGCTGCTGAAGGCCCGCGCCATTGAAAACACGTGCTGGGTGGCGGCGGCCGGCACCTCCAGCGACCACTGCATTGGCCATTCGGCGATTCTGGACCCTATGGGCATCCCTGCCGACTTCCTCAATGAAGAACCCGAAGGCATTGCCACAGCGGATGCCACGCACCGGCGCGTGGAGGAAGTTCGCGAATTCCTGCCCGTTTTGCGCAACCGGCGCTTTGAAAGCAGCACATTGGTGGTCCCCGCAGGCTAAGTCACCGTTGACGAAAGATATCGCTGTGATTAGTGTCGGGACTAAGGGCAGGAGGAAATCATGAACGACGCCAAGATTTGGGCGGTACTGGAAACCATGTTCCCAGTAGCGTTGGAGGATGTGCCGCTGGACGGGCAATGGCTCAAGCCGCCGTTCGCCGACGATGCCGCTGGCCGGGCAGTTGTCTGCAATGACGGCGACTTTCAGTTTGTGGTGGTGGACCGTTCAAACGGATCGGTGCGTTACGTCTGTGAAGACGATGAATCACTGATTGCGTCGTCCTTGGAGACACTGCCAAAGATTGTGGCCGCCTGGGGCGCCATTGACAGGGATACTGTGGGCCCCGAGGACGACGAGGACTTCTCGGCCGTCAAAAAATCGTTCGTGGAGCAACTGAAAGCCCTAGACCCTGCTGCTGCGGCGCCCAATGAATTCTGGGCCCTGTATGCCGAGGAACTCACCAGCGAAGACTATGTGGACTTCGATGACACCGAAGACGATGACATTGACCTCTTTGAAGAGGTTGAAGAAGTCCGCTCCGACGCCTAGTTAACTTGGGACGGTTCCTCGCAGACGAACCGCCGAAGCCTTCATCCGGATGCGTCCCTGCAGCCGCTAGGCTCAAGGCATGGCACAGTTCAATGATCCAGACGTTATCCGCCGGCTCCTGACCACTCCGGGCCGGTGGGCGGTGGTGGGCCTGTCCAACAACCCCCTGCGTGCGGCAGTGGGTGTTGCCCATTTTCTCCAGCGGCACCTGAGCCAGGAAATCATTCCCGTCAGCCTTAAGGGCGACGACGTCCACGGTGCCAAGGGTTACACGAAACTTGCCGATGTCCCCGGTAATATTGACGTGGTTGATTGCTTCGTCAATTCCAGCCGGGTGGGTGCAGTGGTTGACGAAGCCATTGCCAATGGCGCCAAGGCTGTGTGGCTGCAATTGGGTGTTGTGGATGAGCAGGCAGCGCAGCGCGCCCTCCTTGCAGGACTCGATGTCGTCATGGATGCCTGCCCCAAAATCGAGTCAGCAAAGCTGGGGCTGTAAGCCGCAAGCGCCGAATTTCAGGAAGAACCCTATGCCTCGTCATCTTGATCATTCCCGCCACCGGGGCCGTTTGATTGCGGTTGCCATTCTTGTGCTGTCTGTGGCGCTCGTGGCAACAGGCATCTGGTGGGTGAACACCATGCCCTCACAGCAGGCACGTGTGGTGCCGGCTGGCCCCGCGAGCACGCCGCCCAGCACCCCCAGTGCCGCTGCGTTCAGCACCCCGGCGAAAAGCGCCACGCCAAGCCCAAGCCCGGCTCCGTCGTCGGCCATGACAACAACAGCCCCCGCCACCAACCCGGCAACCGGGCGCGTGGACACCCTGGACGGACTGGTTCCGGACTACGTGCTGCCGCCCATTGAAAACGGGATGGCCCCCGTGCTGACAAAGATCCCCACTGAGCAAAAAGTGGTTTTCGTGACCATTGACGACGGCGCCGTGAAGCGGGATTCGGACCTGGCGCTGCTGGAGAAGAACGGCATCAAGTCCTCGCTCTTTTTGGCGAACACGTTCATTGCGGGGGACCCGCAGTTTTACAAGAAGTACACGGCCGCCGGGCACCTGATCGAGAACCACACCATGAGCCACAATTTGGGGTTCATCAACCTCAGCTACGAACAGCAGAAGGCCGAAATTTGTGGCATGGCGGACTTTGCCGAACAGCAGTACGGGCGCCGTCCCGTGTTCTTCCGCCCGCCGGGTGGCCCCTACACGAATGCCACGCGCCAGGCGGTGGCCGAGTGTGGCATGAAAGCCGTGGTCGATTGGGAAACCAAGGCCAACGGTGGTGGCATGGACTACCAAGTCGGTGCCGGACTACGCCCCGGAGATATTGTCCTGATGCACTTCCGCCCCGAATTCCCGGCGGACCTTGCCGCATTCTTGAAGGCGCAAAAAGCCGCCGGGCTCAAGGTTGTGCTGCTGGAGGACTACCTGCGCACCAAGTAGCTTTTCTGCCTGCCGGCTGGCCATGCAACGGGTAGCGTTGTTGCCATGACACGAATTGTTTACAACACGGCAACCTCATTGAACGGCTACCTTGCCGATCAGGACCATTCGCTGGAGTGGCTCTTTGCGGTGGATAACGCCGGCGCCCCGGACATGGCGGCATTCATGGACTCCGTGGGTGTCTTTGTGGAAGGGTCCTCCACGTATGAATGGGTGCTGCGCGCCGAAAACCTGCTGGCCGAGCCAAAGAAGTGGCAGCAGTTTTATGGCAGCAAACCCACCTATGTCTTCACCTCGCGGACTTTGCCCGTCCCTGCGGGCGCGGACGTCCGTTTTGTCAGCGGCGCCGTGGAAGACGTTTTGGCACGGATCAAGGACGCGGCAGGGGACCTGGACGTGTGGGTTGTGGGCGGCGGGGACTTGGCTGGCCAGTTCTTGGACTGCGGCGCTTTGACGGACATCTCGCTCAGCGTTGCACCGGCTGCCCTGGCCGCGGGCGCCCCGCTGCTGCCGCGCACAGTGGGCCCGGACCGCTTGGTGCTGCGCAGCGCCAGCCAGCAGGGACAATTTGCTGTTCTGCACTACCAGGTGCTGGCCGCCACATGAGCATCAGCGCAGCAACGTTGAAAACCGCAGCGCTGGCCTTGACCGGCTGCTTTGAAGACTTCCCTTTCGGCGAGGACATCAGCGTCTTCAAGGTCAAGGCCCCCAGCAGCGGCGGCGGGGACAAGTGGGTCGCGAAGATCTTTGCCCTAGGTAACCTGGAGGCCACCCCGCTGCTCATCAGTCTCAAGTGTGACCCCGAGCTGGCGCCCGCATTGCGCGCAGCCAACCCCGGAATCACCCCCGGATATCACCTGAACAAGAGGCATTGGAACACCGTGGACACCTCTGTTGTGGACGGGGCCATGGTGTTGGAGATGCTGGAAGACTCCTACGACCTGGTGGTGGCGGGCCTGCCCAAGAAACAACAACTTGCATTGGAGTGGAGCGCATATGTCGCCAAGAGCTAGCCGTGGCACCCTGAACTACCCGTACCTTGGGCTGACGCGTTTGGTGGCGCAAAAGTCCGCGGAGTCCGCGCATTGGCCGGCAGGGTTTGCCCATGTGGACAAGACTCTTGCGGTGGGTGCCGGCCAGGAGGCCTTCGATGCGCTGGCCGAGGGCATCATGACCTGGCAGATTCAACGCCGGGCCGGCCTGCAGGTGAGCGCTCCGCCGCGGGCAGCCGTGGGTGCCACGGTGGTCAGTGGATTTGGTGTGGGAAACCTCCGCCTCCCGGTGCCATGCGAGGTGGTGTGGGCCATGGAGCCTTGCACCGTTGCCGGCCCGGACGGGGCTGACGTTCAGATGGCCGGTTTTGGCTACGGCACCTTGCCCGGGCATCCGGCGCTTGGCGAAGAAGCTTTTATTGCCATGAGGACGTCCGACGGCGGCGTCTATTTCAGGCTTTTGGCCTTCAGTAAGCCCGCCGGATTCATCTATGCCCTGGGGTCCCCGGTGACCAAGCTGACGCAGGCGGGTGTCACCCGTTCCTACCTGCAGGCTGCTCGTGGACTGGTGG
The DNA here is from genome assembly GCF_054510895.1 of Arthrobacter sp. HLT1-20. Taxonomy (NCBI): domain Bacteria; kingdom Bacillati; phylum Actinomycetota; class Actinomycetes; order Micrococcales; family Micrococcaceae; genus Arthrobacter; species Arthrobacter sp. HLT1-20. Next base: position 11,186 of record NZ_JBTNDR010000027.1, read on the forward strand.
GTGGGTTCTAGCCCCAATGTTCCGTGACTATGCAGATCACGCCCTCAACAGTGCTGGTTGAGGGCGTGATCTGCATAGTCACGCCACAGGATCGGCGTAATAATTCATCGGACATAGGACATCCATCGATGTCATGGATAACATGATCTAACCGTTCGGTGACGCCAATCACATGCACTAGATCTGGGACCGTGCGAATCCGTCTTCCTTCTTGAGGAGTAATTGATGCGCAAACTATCCGTTGCTGTGGCCGTTTCGGCCCTTGCCCTTGCCGGGGCGGTGGTACTTCCAGCTGGTTCCCAACCGGTCCAGGCGGCAACGCTCCCCACGGCAGTTGCACCCGGGGCTTATTCCTTGACGAATGTGTCAACGGCCAAGAACCTCCATGTCAACGGAGTGTCCATTGCTGCTGGCACCAAGATTGTGGAGGATGCCCCGCGCGGCACCGCCGGGCAGTCCTGGTGGGTGGCGCAGACTGCGCCGGGTGTTTACAAGCTCAGCAGCAACAACAGTGGTTTGTGCCTTCAGGATGCAGTTGCCGCCGGGGCTGCCCTGACGCAGGAAAACTGCGCCGACATCCCCGGCCAGCGCTGGCGGATGGCCGCCGGAGACGATGGCTACACACTGGTCAATGTTGGTTCGGGGCGAGCCGCGGATGTTGCCGATGCCGCCTCACTTGATGTGGTTTCAAACGTGGCAGGAGCTGCCGCCACTCAGCGCTGGGTGCTGGCAAAGAACGGCATCACCCGTGTCACGGCTTGGGGAACAGCCCTCACCGATGGCGGCCCGGCCCTGACCGACAAGACCATTCGCATGGTGGTCCGCCCCAACTTGGCGGGCAATGCCCAGCGGATCACTCTCTCCAACCGCTTTGGCACCGCGCCGCTGGTTGTTGGATCGGCAACTGTTGGCTACCAGGGCACGGGGCTTACTGCCGGCTCCGCGCCGTCGTCGTTCAAGTTTGGCGGTGCCACCACAGTGACCATCCCCGCCGGTGGGGAGGTTGTCAGCGACGCCTTGAACGTGCCCGTGAAGACCGACACCAACTTGTTGGTCAGCGTGTTTGTCTCCGGAACCATCCCGCTCTCCCCCTATCACAACCTCGGAATCGTCTCCAACGGAATTGCCGACGGCAACCACACCGCAGACACCGCCAACACCAGCTTCACCCAGGGAGCCTCGCAGTTCTTCTTCCTGAAGGGCATCGACGTCATTTCCGCAACGGCCAAGGGCTCAATGGTGGCCCTGGGAGACTCCATCACCGACGGCTGGGGCTCGAGCACCAACGGTTTTAACAACTGGCCGGCGCAGCTCTCCGACAAGATCAATGCCCGTGACTCGTCCATCGCCATGGTCAACGCAGGCATCAGCTCCAACCGGGTGACCTATGAGGCTGGCGGTGCTAAGAACCGAGGCATGGCTGCCACCACGCGCTTCGCCTACGACGTGGCCGCCGTTCCTGGCGTGACATCCGTGTTCCTTTTTGAAGGCATCAATGACATTCCCGACGGCGCCAACAGCGACCGCCTGATCGAGGGCTACCGGAACATCATCGCGCAGGCACGTGCCGCTGGATTGAAGGTATACGGAGCCACCATGACACCCACCAAGGGTGTGGCCTCCTTCACCGCAGCACGCGAACTGGTGCGCACCACCACCAACAACTGGATCATGACCAGTGGCGAGTTCGACGCCGTGGTGGACTTCTCCGCGGCGGTGGCCGACCCGGCCGATCCGGAGCGCATACTTCCCGTCTACGACAGTGGTGACAAGATCCACCTGAGCGTTGCTGGCTACGCGGCATTGGCCAAGGCTGTGGACGTTGCGCCGTTCACCCAGGCGTTCGCCCCGCAGCTCAGTGGCCCTGCCGACGCCGTCGCGGCGGGTACCTCTGCGATGCTCCTTGGCACCACCTTTGCTGGCGGCGAGACCGTCACCATTGCTGGCAGCTGTCTGGCAGTTCCGGCCACAGCCATCGCCAACGCCGCCGGGATCTTCACGGCCAACATCGGCATCTCAGCTAGCTGCCCCGCTGGCAGTACGACGGTGACAGCTACAGGTGCCGTTTCAAAAGTGCCTGTCTCCGTGACCTTTGCCGTGACAGTGGCACCGACGGTTGCACCGACAGTGCCTCCGACGGTTGAGCCCACTGTTGCTCCAACTCTTGCGCCAACGGTTGAGCCGACTGTGGCTCCTACGGGCGTCCCGACGGTTGCGCCGACGGCCCCCGTGGTCGGTGAGCCCACCGTGTCATTGAGTGGCAGCTCGGCGGTTGCCGGCGGTGAGTTGACCATGACAGGAAGCAACTTCAAGCCGGGCACCACGGCCACTTTTACCTTGCATTCGGACCCGGTTGTCTTGGGGACCGCTGTGGTCTCTGCCAACGGCGTGGTCTCCTTGACGGCAAAGTTGCCAACATCCATCCCGGCCGGCGTGCATACGCTGATCATCACAGGCACCGGTGCGAATGGGGAATCAGCTGAAACCAGCGCCAAATTGACGGTTTCCGCAGCTTCAGGCACTGCCTCGGCATCCGGAACATCCACAGCTAGCGACACCCCGGCTGGAAACCAGGACGCCAACAACCAGGCCGGCAAGAATCTGGCCAATACAGGCGCAGGAACCACCCCGTTTCTGCTTGGTGGCCTAGCCCTCCTGCTGGCCGGCGCCCTGTCGATCGTCAGCCGACGTCGGAACGCCTCCCACACGTAGTCGGCGCTGTACGGTCGACTATCTGGAACACGGAACCCCCGTCATCTCCGGTGAGATGACGGGGGTTTCCTATTGCTCTCGACGAGCCCAGGCAATTCAAAAGACTGCCCGCTCAGGAGCGGTGTTGGCGGGTGGTTCCTTTAGGCCGAGCGGCGTCGGCGGGAGGTTGTCAGCAGGACGAGCATGGCTCCTGCCAGCAAGACGATGGCTGATCCGGCAAGCCAGGGCAGGGTGTCAGTTCCAGTCTTGGCCAGCGGTGCTGTCAGGGATGCTTCGGTGGTGACGGCCGGTGTCGGGCTTTTAGTGGAGTCCGGTGTCGGTTTGGTGGTGGCTGCAGGCGTCAGGCTCGTGACGATCGTGAATTCCTTGGCGTTGCTGCCTGCCACGTTTGTTGCGGTGATGGTGAACTCGGCGGATCCTGCGGTGGTGGGTGTTCCCGTGATGGCACCCGTGGCGGAATCGAGCGAAAGTCCCGCGGGCAGTTCGCCTGCGGAGACGGCGAACGTCATCGGTGTGGTGCCCGTGGCCTCAACCGCGGCCGAGTAGGCCTTGCCGACCGTTGCGCCATCGAGTGATTCCGTGGTGATGGCCGACGCTTCGGTGATGGTGATGCTCAGTGTTTTCCCACTGGAAAGTGCGATGTTTGCGGCCGTAACGGTGAAGGTGGCCTCAGCGCCAGAGGAAGGAGTCCCCGTGATGTCTCCAGTGCTCGGGTTCAGGGTGAGACCCTCGGGTAGATTCCCGGAGCTAATGGAGAAGGTGATGGGCCCGCTGCCGACAGCGGTGATGGTTGCAGAATACGCCTGGCCCACCTGACCTGCCGGGAGTGTTGAGGTAGTGATGGACGGCGCATCAACGATGGGGCTAAGCGTGAATTCCTGGCTTTCGCTACCGGCCACGTTGGTAGCCGTGATGGTGAACGTCCCCGGGGCGGATGAGGTAGTTGTTCCCGAGATAACACCCGTTGCGGTGTTCAGGGTCAAGCCGGTGGGCAAGGCGCCCGCCGTCACGGTGAAGGTGATCGGCCCGGTACCTGTGGCCGCTATTGTCTGGGAGTAGGCCGTTCCGACCGTGGGGTTGGGCAGTGTGGTGGTGGTGATGGTCGGTGCCAGACTGGTGGTGATAGTGAATTCCTTGGCGTTGTTGCCTGCCGCGTTCGTTGCGGTGATGGTGAAGTTGGCAGAACCAGCTGCGGTGGGTGTTCCCGAGATGGCGCCTGTGGTGGTGTTCAGTGAAAGCCCTGCGGGCAGCTCACCTGCGGAGACCGTGAAAGTGATCGGTCCCGTACCCGTTGTCTTGATGGCTGCTGAGTAGGCAACTCCAACCGTTGCACCTGCAAGGGAGGTGGTGGTGATGGTCGGTGCCAAGCTGGTGGTGATCGTGAATGCCTGGGCGTTGTTGCCAGCCGCGTTCGTTGCGGTGATGGTGAAGTTGGCTGAACCGGCTGCGCCGGGTGTTCCCGAGATGGCGCCTGTGGTGGTGTTCAGTGAAAGCCCTGCCGGCAGTGCGCCTGCAGTGACGGCGAAGGTGATGGGTGCGGTGCCCGTTGCTGTGACCGTGGCCGAGTAGGCAGTACCAACCGTTGCACCAGTAAGGGAGGTGGTGGTGATGACTGGTGCCACCATGGGCGAAATGACTGACAGTTTGTTGTCGGCCCGGGTGGCGTAGACGGTGTTGGTGGCGGTGTTCAATGCAATGGCACGAGTAGTCGCACCCACGTTGACGGCGCTTGCCACTGTATTCGTGGCGCCGTCGATCACCGCCACGAAGTTGTTGGCTGCTCTCGCGACAAAGACAATGTTCCTGCCCTCGTCCACCTGAAGTTCAAATGGCTGCGAGCCCAAAGGGATGGTCGTGGTGATTGCTCGGGTGGTGCCATTGAAGACCGTCAGCGCGTTGTTGCCCAAGCCAGTGGCGTACACGGTGTTGGTGGTCTCATTGACTGCAACTCCGAAGGGATTGGTTGCCACGGTGACGCCGGGTTTCACCGCGCGCGTCAGGCCGTCGATTTCGAACAACTGGCTGCCAATGTAGTCCACCGCATAAATGGTGTTCGTTGTCTCGTTCACCGCGATCGCGGTGGGCTGCGACGTCGAGATACCGACATTGAAAGTGGCAACCGTACCCGTTGCGACATCGATCTCCGACACGGAATGGCTCAGGTTGGCCACATAGATCTTATCCGTGGTCTCATTCACGGCCATGGCGTAGGGGTAAAGGCCAACGGGGATGTGCGTCAATGTCCCTGTTGCGATGTCGATTTTCGACACACTGCTGAAGCCCGGGGTGGCGAGAATGGAATCAGAGTTGGCGACGTAGACCGCGTTAGAGCCTTCATGCACTGCAATGGAGCTTGGCTGAGGGGGGTTTGGCAAAAGGCCAGAAGAAAACGTGCTGGTGACCACTCCGGTAGTCGCGTTGATCGCCGATACCGTGTTGTCTCCGGTGTTGGCAACATAGATCATGTTGGTCGTTGCGTTGAAGGCGACGTCCGTCGCCCGGTTGCCAACGGCGATGGCTGCGCTGGCATAGTAAGCATTCGGGGCAGCCTGGGCCGGCAGCGGCACGAGGGCTGCGAGCAGGACGGCGCCCGCCACCGCGAACGCGGACAATCGGGGCAGCGACAAACGACGGGTTCTCATGGGGCTCCTGGGCAGTGGGAAGTGAGCCCACAGCGGGCCTTCATAAGACTAGTGTAAGGATGACGTCGGAGTGGCCGGATCGGACGAACATTGCGCCACTCCGCCTACTTTTGCTCTCCTGTAACGCGAATGTGACACGCGGTCCACTACAAAACCCCGGCCAACTCGGAACGAGTTGGCCGGGGTTTTGGGAGGGGGTGCGTGGGCCTAGGTCGAGCAACGTCCTCCGTGCTGTCCGGAGTGCGCCGCTTCTTCTATGCTGAGCGGCGTCGGCGGGCGCTCGTCATCAGGATGAGTATGGTTCCTGCCAGCAAGACGATGCTTGATCCAGCCAGCCACGGCAGGGCGTCAATTCCAGTATTGGCCAGCGGCGCTTCCGGGGAGGGCTTGACGGTGGCCACCGGTGTCGGGCTGGTGGTGACCACAGGGGCCAGACTTGTGGTGATGGTGAGCTCTTTGGCGTTGCTGCCTGCCACGTTCGTTGCGGTGATCGTGAACTCGGCCGTGCCAGCTGCTGTAGGCGTGCCCGTGATGGCACCTGTGGCAGCATCCAGGGCCAGCCCTGCAGGTAGTTCACCCGTGGTTACGGCGAAGGCGATGGGGCCGGTGCCCGCTGCTTCAACGGTGGCGGAGTATGCCTTGCCGACTGTGGCGCCAGCGAGTGATTCCGTGGAGATGGCAGGTGTCAGGCTTGTGGTGATGGTGAATTCCTTGGCGTTGCTGCCTGCCACGTTCGTTGCGGTGATCGTGAACTCGGCAGAGCCAGCCGAGGTAGGCGTGCCCGTGATGGCACCTGTGGCAGCATCCAGGGCCAGCCCTGCAGGTAGCTCACCTGCGGAGACAGTGAAGGTCAGCTGTGCTGTGCCCGTTGCCTCGATGGTTGCCGAGTAGGCAGCGCCAACCGTTGCACCCTCAAGTGAGGTGGTAGTGATGGTCGGTGTCAGGCTCGTCACGAGGGTGAGCTCTTTGGCGTTGCTGCCTGCCACGTTCGTTGCGGTGATCGTGAACTCGGCCGTGCCAGCTGCTGTAGGTGTTCCGGCGATGGCACCGGTGGTGGTGTTCAGTGTCAGCCCGGTAGGCAGGGTGCCAGCGGTCACGGCGAAGGTGATGGGTCCGGTGCCCGTTGCTGTGACCGTGGCCGAGTAGGCAGCGCCAACCGTTGCACCTGCAAGTGAGGTGGTGGTGATGGTCGGTGTCAGGCTGGTGGTGATGCTGAGTGCTTTGGCGTTGCTGCCAGCCACGTTCGTTGCGGTGATGGTGAAGTTGGCTGAACCAGCTGCTGTGGGTGTTCCGGCGATGGCGCCTGTGGTGGTGTTCAGTGAAAGCCCTGCGGGCAGCGCGCCTGCAGTGACGGCGAAGGTCATCGGTGTGGTCCCCGTTGCTGCAACCGTGGCCGAGTAGCCGGTGCCAACCGTTGCGCCGGCCAGGGAGGTGGTGGTGATCGTCGGTGCCAGGCTGGAGGTGATGGTGAAGGCCTGGGCGGTGCCTCCTGCGGCGTTCGTTGCAGTAATCGTGAAGTTGGCTGTGCCAGCCGCCGTGGGTGTTCCCGAGATGATACCCGTGGTGGTGTTCAGTGAAAGCCCGTTGGGCAGTGCACCTGCAGTGACGGCGAAGGTGATGGGTCCGGTACCAGTTGCAGAAACAGTGGCGGAGTAGGCGGTGCCAACTATGGCGCCAGCGAGGGTGGTAGCGGTTATGGCTGGCGGGGACATGGCCGTTAGTACGGTCAATTTATTGTCGCTGCGGGTGGAGTACACAGTGTTGGTTGCGGCATTCATGGCAAGCGAACGTGCCATGAAGCCCAAAGGCACTGTGGAGGTCACAGTTTTGGTGACGCCATCGATCACCGATATTGAGTTGCCCGTGATGTTGGCGACGACGACCGTATTCCTGCCTTCATCCACCTGGACACCGAACGGGTCCAGGCCCACTGCGATCGAACCAACCACTGTGCGGTTCGCGCCGTCGAACACAGTAACTGTGTCTTGGCCGATGCTGGTGGTGTAAACCATGTTCGTGGTCTCGTTGACGGCAACCCCGAACGGGGTGGTCCCAACCGGCACACCGGCCTTGATCGCGTTCGTGACGCCGTCTATTTCAAACAGCTTGCTGCTGCTGTAGTCAACCGCGTAGATGGTGTTTGTGGCTTCATTCACTGCAACCCCGCTGGGAGTGGTGCCCGGGCCCGTAGGGAGGACTGCCACCGTGCGCGTCACCCCATCAATGACCGAGACCGAACCACCGGTATTGGCGATGTAGATCTTGTTCGTTGCCTCATTCACTGCTATGGCGTACGGGAAAGAATCGACCTGGAAGGACCCAGTCGCCAGACCGTTAGCCACATTGAACTCCACTACGGTGTTGCCGTTCGGATTGGCCAGGTACAACCTGTTCGTGACTGAGTTCACTGCAATCGCAACTGGTTGACCCGAGGGAGGCAGAATCGCAGAAAAAGAAGACACCACCGTTCCGGTGACAGTGTCGATGACAGACACCGTGTTGCTGGTGGTGTTGGCAACGTAAACCCTGTTCCTGGTTGCATCAAGGGCCACACTCGTTGGTTGGGACCCGACGGGGATGTTCTTGGTTACTTCATACGTAGACGGGGCAGCCTGGGCCGGCAGCGGCACGAGAGCTGCGAGCAGGACGGCGCCCGCCACCGCGAACGCGGACAATCGGGGCAGCGACAAACGACGGGTTCTCATGGGGCTCCTGGGCAGTGGGAAGTGAGCCCACAGCGGGCCTTCATAAGAATAAGGGACGCATTCCGCTCTTGCGGCCAGATCAGCGAATATTGCGCTATCGGGCCCCTTTTAGTTCTAATGAGGGGCAATTGTGACACATGTCCCACTACAAAACCCCGGCCAACTCGGAAGGAGTTGACCGGGGTTTTGGGTGGTCTCACGAGAAGCGAGCTGCGGAAACGTTAGCCGAAGTACTTCGGCAACGTGCCCTCGTGTGCGGTGCGCAGTTCATCCAACTGGGTGGAGAAAAGGCCCTGGATGTCCAAGGCGCCTCCGGCTGCGTCAACAACACCAATGCGGGCTACCGGGAAGTTCCGGGCCGTGCACATGTCGTTGAAGCGGACTTCTTCGCTGCGGGGAACGGACACGATGGCCCGGCCCTGTGTTTCGGAGAACAGCAAGGTGAAGGTGTCAACGCCATCGCGCTGGGCAACCTCATCCAGAGCCACGCGGGCACCGGTGTTGAAGCGCAGTGCCGACTCCACCAGGCCGGCCGCAAGGCCGCCCTCGGACAGGTCGTGGGCGGAGTCGATCATGCCGTCGCGGGACGCGTTGATCAGGATTTCGCCCAATTCGCGCTCGCGCGCCAGGTCAACCTTCGGCGGCAAACCGCCCAGGTGGCCGCGCATGTTGGCCCACTCGGAACCATCCATCTCATCGGCCGTGGTGCCGAGCAGGTAGATGGCCTGGCCGTCTTCCTTCCAGCCCGACGGCGTGCGGCGTGCGACGTCGTCGAACTTGCCCAACACCGCAACAACGGGGGAGGGGTGGATGGGCGTGGTGCCCGTCTGGTTGTACAGCGAGACGTTGCCGCCGGTGACCGGGATGCCAAGCACCATGCAGGCGTCGGACAGGCCGCGGATGGCTTCGGCCAGCTGCCACATGACATCCGGATCCTCGGGGGAGCCAAAGTTCAGGCAGTCACTGACGGCCATGGGCACGGCGCCGGAGGTGGCTACGTTGCGGTAGGCCTCGGCGAGTGCCAGCTGGGCGCCGTGGTACGGGTCCAGGTAGGTGTAACGGCCGTTGGCGTCGGTGGCCAGGGCAACACCCAAGCCTGTTTCCTCGTCCACGCGGATCACGCCGGCGTCGTCGGGGAAGGCCTGAGCCGTGTTGCCGCCCACGTAGCGGTCGTACTGGTTGGTGATCCAGTCCTTTGAGCACATGTTCGGGGACGCAACGAGTTCCAGCACTGCTGCCTTCAACTCATCAGCCGTGGCCGGGCGGCCGGCATCCTGAACGGAGCCGGTGAAGGCGTCTGCCTGCAGGGCGTCCTGCCATTCCGGGCGGGCGTATGGGCGGTCGTAGACAGGGCCGTCGTGTGCCACGGTGCGCGGGTCGACGTCGACAATGACTTCGCCTTCCCACTTGATGATCAAGCGGCCTGTTCCGGTGACCTCGCCGAGCCATGAGTACTCCACGGCCCACTTTTCCATGACGGCTTCAAAAGCGGCCATGTTTTCCGGCGTCACAACAGCCATCATGCGTTCCTGCGACTCTGACATCAGGATTTCGCCCGGGGTCAGGGTGGGGTCGCGCAGCAGAACGGAGGTCAGTTCGACTTCCATGCCGCCGTCGCCGTTGGAGGCCAACTCGGAGGTGGCGCAGGAAATACCCGCGGCACCAAGGTCCTGGATGCCCTCAACCAGTGAACCCTTGAACAGTTCCAGGCAGCACTCGATCAGGATCTTCTCCGCGAAAGGATCGCCCACCTGGACGGCGGGGCGCTTGGACGGCTTGGTGTCATCGAAGGACTCCGAAGCCAGCACCGAGGCGCCGCCAATGCCGTCGCCGCCGGTGCGCGCACCGAACAGGACAACCTTGTTGCCCTTGCCGGAGGCGTTGGCCAGGCGGATGTCCTCGTGGCGCATGACGCCAACAGCCAGCGCGTTGACCAGCGGGTTGCCCTGGTAAACGGCGTCGAACACCATTTCGCCGCCAATGTTCGGCAGACCCAGCGAGTTGCCGTAGCCGCCGATGCCGGCAACAGCACCGTGCATGACGCGGGCGGTGTCCGGGTGGTCGATGGCGCCGAAACGCAGCGGATCCATCACGGCCACCGGGCGTGCGCCCATGGAGATGATGTCGCGGACGATGCCGCCAATGCCTGTTGCTGCACCCTGGTAGGGCTCAACGAACGACGGCGAATTGTGGGACTCGATCTTGAACGTCACGGCCCAGCCGTCGCCCAAGTTGGTGACGCCGGCGTTTTCGCCGATGCCCACCAGCATGTCCTTCTTCATTTCCTCGGTGACCTTTTCGCCAAACTGGCGCAGGTGGTTCTTGGAGGACTTGTAGGAGCAGTGCTCGCTCCACATGACGGAGTACATGGCCAGCTCGGCGCCGGTGGGGCGGCGGCCCAGGACCTTCACGACGTCGTCGAACTCGTTTTGCTTCAGGCCCAGCTCGGCCCACGGCAGTTCGACGTCGGGGGTCACGGCAGCGTTGGCAACGGTGTCGATATTGAACTTCTTGGCTGACTCGGTGGTCGAGGTCTCAGACATTTATTTGCCTCCCAGAAGCGTGTTCAGGACAGAGGTGAAGAATCCCAATCCGTCGGTGCCGGTGTGGCCGGGGCCGTAACCGTTTTCGATGGCGTGCTCCGGGTGCGGCATGAGGCCCACCACGTTGCCTGCGGCGTTGGAGATGCCGGCGATGTCGCGGCGTGAACCGTTCGGGTTGCCGCCAACGTAGCGGAAAGCCACCCGGCCCTCAGCCTCAAGGGCGTCAAGGGTCTTCTCGTCCGCAATGTACTGGCCATCCTGGTTTTTCAACGGGATGGTAATTTCGGTGCCTGCTGCGTAGGCGTTGGTCCATGCGGTGGAGTTGTTCTCCACGCGCAGCACCTGGTCGCGGCACAGGAACTTCAGGTGATCGTTCTTGATCATCGAGCCGGGCAACAGGTGCGCCTCGGTGAGGATCTGGAAACCGTTGCAAATACCCAAAACAGGCAACTTGGCGTCGGAGTTCGCTGCGTCAACGATCTGGCCCATCAACGGGGCAAAGCGTGCGATGGCACCTGCCCGCAGGTAATCCCCGTAGGAGAATCCGCCGGGGATGACAACAGCATCAACGTCGCCAAGGGTGGTGTCGGCATGCCACAGCGAAACGGGGGTGGCGCCAGAGGCGCGCACGGCGCGGGCGGCGTCGCGATCGTCAAGGGTTCCGGGGAACGTGACAACGCCAATGCGTGCTCCCGCCAAACGGGAATCGACGGGGGCAAAGGTTGCCCCGCCAATCAAGGGGGTTTCAGTCATGACTAGTCCGCCACTACTTCAACATTGACTACGTCTTCGATGACCGGGTTGGAAAGCATGGTTTCCGCTGCATTGCGGGCCTGCGCCAGGATTTCCTCGGTCACCTCGCCATCAACAAAAAGTTCAAAGCGCTTGCCCTGGCGCACAGCGGAGAACGCTGTGAAGCCCAAGCGGGGAAGAGCGCCAACAATGGCCTTTCCCTGCGGGTCAAGGATTTCGGGTTTGAGCATGACATCGACAACGATCCGGGGCATCCGGGGACTCCTGATGTGAAAAAGGGGTGGCCACGGATTGCCGTCTTACGCCGTCTTTTGGGTCAGGAGGTCAAGACCTGAAAACCGGTGAGTCGAAGCGCTCCGCGAGCTTGCCTCTCCATTCTACGCAAGTGTTTGCGAACTCCTGAATTTGCGTGGTGCAGCTCGCATTCGGGTGCGCGGGGTTTTTGATCCTACCCACGGGTAACGCCTTAAGCAAAGTCGTTTTGTGACTGGGGGCACGCTACGGTTGTGGGACGTTCCATGTCTGATGAATCACAGTCAGGCGTGGTCCATGTTATGAAATGGCGACCGCCACGCGGCCCACGAAGGCCGCCGAAAGGACCACATGAAATCCACCGACTTTCCACGCCGATGGAAGAAGGCCCGCGCCGTTGCAGCCGCGGGAACACTGACTGCAGGTCTTTTGACCAGCATGATCGCCCCGGCAGATGCCGCTCCCCAAAACTTGCCAGCACCGGCGGCTGTTGAGGCGCCCAGCTATGTTGAGCAGGTTTTGGCCAAAAAAGGCGACAACGCCATTGACCCGGTCTTGGGTGCCAACTACCGCATCCCCGCCCTGGCCCACCTGGGCAACGGCATTGTGCTGGCCTCCTATGATGGCCGACCCTTCGGTGGTGACTCGCCGGAGCCGAACTCCATCATCCAGCGCCGCAGCACCGACAACGGCAAGACCTGGGGCGCACCCACCTACGTGGCCCGCGGCCAGATGCCGGCCACAGGCGTTGCCCGCTACGGTTTCAGCGACCCCAGCTTTGTGGTGGATGAGATCACCGGCGATGTCTTCAATTTCTTTGTCTACTCCAAGGACGTCAGCTTCCAGGGCGGCGGATACGGCAACAACGACGCCGACCGCAACATCACCAGTGCCGCCGTCGCAGTTTCCAAGGACAAGGGCCTGAGTTGGTCCATGGACCCCGCCAACATGCCTGTGCTTCCTCCCGCGAACTACACGGCCGGCTCTGCATTTGCCGGGTTTGACGGTCCGTTGATTACCGACGTCGTCAAGCCCGTGGGCACCACGGTGGGTGCACAGAACAACGTTGGCGGAGTTGCGGGCGTCTTTGCCGCATCCGGTCAGGGCATCCAGCTCAAGTACGGACCCAACAAGGGGCGGCTCATTCAGCAGTTCACCGGCAAGGTCAAGCTTGCTGATGGTTCCACCCCGTACCAGGCGTACAGTGTGTTCTCCGATGATCACGGCAAGACCTGGGAGCGCGGCGCTTTTGTGGGCACCGGCATGGATGAGAACAAGACTGTTGAACTCTCCAACGGCGACGTCATGATGAACTCCCGCGCCAGCAGTGGCGGCAACGGCGGGCGCAAGATTGCCATCTCCAAGGATGGCGGTGAGACCTACGGTGCCGTCACGATCGACAGCTCTTTGCGTGACCCGGTCAACAACGCCTCCATCATCCGCATGTTCCCGTCCGCAGCGCAGGGCTCCGATGAGGCCAAGATGCTGTTGTTCTCCAACGCCAACGCCACCTCGCGTTCCAACGGAACCGTTCGCTACTCCTGCAACGACGGCGCCACCTGGAGCTCTGGCAAGCAGTTCAAGTCCGGCACCATGAGCTACTCGACGCTCACCCCGTTGGGCGACGGCACCTTTGGTGTGTTCTACGAGGGCGACAACAACACCATGACATTCGGCAAGTTCAACGCCGAATGGCTGGACATCCAGTGCGGCGTTTCCATGACGGCAAAAGCCCTTACGGGCGCCAATGGCGCAACGGTCCAGGCTGAGATGACTGTTGTCAACGACGGCAAGAACACCATTGCCGGGGCCAAGGGATCCTTTGCGCCCGTGCCGGGTTGGGCCTTTGGCTCCACGCCGCTCCCCGACGTCAAGCCGGGTGCCACCGCCACTGTTTCGGTGCCTGTGACCATTCCCGACTACCTGAAGGCTGGCTCCGCAAGCATTGCGGCCACCATCAAGTACGGCCAGAGCACGCTTTCCGCGGTTGTGCCCGTCACCGTTACCGGCGGCTCCACATCCAACGTAGTCGGCCTGGACATCGTTGGCTCCCGCACGGACAAGTCACGTGACCTGGCCACCACCCCCTACACGGCAGGCGATCTGCTTCCGTACCAGTTTGTTGTGACCAGCCTCAGCAACGTCACCGCCAAGTCACTGCCGCTCACGGGCAACTTCTCCCCGTTCGTGCCCGAAGGAGCGGGCAACTGCCGCTTTGGTGTGCTGAATGTTGGAGCCAGCTACACCTGCAGCACTCCGAAGCACGCTGTCAGTGAGGCGGAAATTGCCGATGGCTTCTTTGTTCCGCTGACCACGTGGGAAGTCACAGGCTCCGGCGCAGCGACGAAGAACTACACCATTGCGGGTGACGAAGTTGATGTGTTGCTGCGCAAGCCCTCATTGGCTGTCACTGTGGGTGCGGGTCAGGTGCACGATGTTGACGGCGACGGCTTTGCCAGCGCCGGTGACGTGGTCAGCTACGACGTCGCCGCCACGAATAATGGCAACGTCCGCTTGACGGATATCTCCGGCCTGGCAACTGTTCAGGGTGCTGCCGAGGGAGAAGGCGCTGAGTTGGCCGTGGGCGAAAGCATTGAAGGCACCTTTGAGCGTGTCGTGACGGACGCCGATGTTGCAGCCGGCAAATTGTCGGCTGTCAGCGTCAAGGTGGCTGCCGCCAACGGCGCCCGCGCAGTATCCGCGGATGCCGGAGGAGCCGCACTGGTGCTCAACGTAAAGCCTGGTGTTTCCGAGTCGGCCAAGCCCACAGAGTCCGCCACACCGTCTGAGTCCGCAACGCCGTCGGCCATGCCCGCTGGGGACAAGGATTCCGGAAGCACGGACGCAACGGCGAAGAATCCCCTGGCCAACACGGGCTTCGGCGCCCTTCCGTTCGGCATGGCCGGAGGATTGCTGCTGGCCTTTGGCGCATTCCTGGTGTTCCGCATGTCACGGCGCACGCGCCACTAGGCGCGCCCAGCCAAGGCATTTCCAAATGGTTAGTTGAGGGGCGCACCCGCCAGGGGCGGGTGCCCCCCTTCTTCGTTGCAAGTGGATGCTCGTTATTTCTCTGCGGCATGGGCTGGCGCGGCCGCTACCAACGTGACTATGCAGATAACGCCCTCTCGGCGCCGTGAGAGGGCGTTATCTGCATACTGACCGTCGGGTCGGGGGTCAAAAGTGGCTCAGCGCGGGCTCCCTCGGTAATACTGACGAAATTGTGCGACACATCTCACATTTGTGATGCATAACACGGTAGTGTGTGGTGGGTCATCCTATGTCCGAGGTCCTGGGGAGCCGGCGGATGTTGATGGAGTGCATGCATTTTTTGATGGCCAACGCTGGCCACTTGAGAGGAATCGATGAAATCCACCGATACGGTGCTCCGCTTCGCGCGCGGGCACAAGGCCGCTACCGCGGGGGTGTTGGCCGCGGGCTTGTTTGCTTCCGTGATGGGCCCAGCCTTCGCGCTGGCAACCGCCCCGCAAGCCGCCGCAGCAGTTGGCACCTACACTGAGCAGGCCCTGGCCACGCCAGGCGACAAGGCCACCGTGCCGAACCAGGCTTGGTACCGCATTCCCGCCCTGGCAGATTTGGGTGGCGGCGTTGTCCTGGCATCCTATGACGGCCGGCCCGACGGCGGCGACTCACCATCCCCGAACTCCATCGTTCAGCGCCGAAGCATTGACGGCGGCGTGACTTGGGGTGCCCCGACGTTCATTGCCCGCGGGCAGGTGGGCAGTCGCGGTGTGCTGCAGTACGGCTTCAGTGACCCCAGCTACATTGTTGACAAGGTCACCGGCAACGTCTTCGCCTTCTTTGTCTACTCAAAGGACCAGGGCTTCCATGGCAGCAACTTTGCCAACAACGACGCCGACCGCCAGATGGTCAGCGCCGCGGTGGCTGTTTCCACTGACAAGGGTTTGACCTGGTCCATGGATCCGGGCAACATGCCCGCCCTGCCCGTGGCTGCCAACTATGCCGCAGGCTCCAAATACGCCGAGTTCGACGGCCCCCTGATCTCCGACGTGGCCAAGCCCCTCGGTGACGCCACCAACATTGGCGGCGTGGCCGGCCTGTTTGCCGCATCCGGCGAGGGCATCCAGCTCAAGTACGGCCCCAACAAAGGCCGCCTGATCCAGCAGTTCACGGGCAAGGTCAAGCAGCCCTCCGGCGGCACGGACATGCAGTCATATAGCGTCTACTCCGATGACCATGGCAAGACGTGGACGCGCGGTGCGTTCGTTGGCACCGGAATGGATGAGAACAAGACTGTTGAACTCTCCAACGGCGACGTCATGATGAACTCCCGCGCCAGCAGCGGCGGCAACGGCGGCCGCAAGGTGGCGATTTCCAAGGATGGCGGTGCCACATACGGTCCGGTCACCATCAACACCGATCTGCGCGATCCTGTGAACAACGCCTCCATTGCGCGCATGTACCCGGACGCAGTCCAGGGTTCGGCCGAAGCAAAGATTCTGCTGTTCTCCAATGCGAACGCCACCTCCCGGACCAACGGCACCATCCGCTACTCCTGCGATGACGGAGCCACCTGGAGCGCAGGCAAGCAGTTCAAGGACGGCTACATGGCCTACTCCACGGTGACTGCGCTCAGCGACGGCAAGTTCGGCCTGCTCTACGAGGGCAACAGCAACGCAATCACCTTTGGCAAGTTCGACGCCGACTGGCTGGGTGTCGACTGCATCGGCACCATGACGGCGGCACTGACAGGGGCGGCTGTTTCAGGCGCCAACGGTGCAACAGTCAATGCCGCATTGACTGTAACCAACAACGGAACCACAGCATTGTCTGGTGCAACGGCGTCGTTCGCGGCAAAGCCCGGCTGGACCCTGGGCACCGTTGTTGTCCCCGATGTAGCCGCGGGTGCATCCGTGGTAGTCAACGTTCCTGTCGCGATCCCCGCCTCGGCCAAGGCTGGTTCCGCCAGCCTGAGCGCCTACGTGGCCCGTGGTGCGCAGAAGGCCACGGCCACCGTGCCCGTCACCATCACCGGCGGTGCCACGGAGAACATTCTGGGCGTCGATGTCCAGGGCTCCCTGAGGGCGCCCATCCGCGATGTGACCGTTACCCCCTACGCCCTGGACGAGCAGGTTCCCTACAGCTTCCGGGTTGAGAACCTCAGCAACGTCACAGTTGAAAACCGCCCCACCGCGGGCAACTTCCATCCGCTGCGCCGCGTATCCGAAGGTGGAATTGCTGATACCGGCAACTGCGGCTTCGGCACCTTCAATGTGGGTGTTGTCTACCCGTGCAACTCCCCGCTCCACAAGGTCACGGCAGCCGACCTGGCTGACGGATTCTTTGTTCCCCAGACCACGTGGCGATTGACCGCCGGAGCGCTCACCAAGAGCGTTTCCGTCACAGGAGCCGAGGTTGACCTGCTGGTCCGGCAGCCTTCCTTGACCGCCACCCACACGGGCGCAACCCTGGTGGATGTTGATTCCAGCGGCTTCGCCACTGTGGGCGACACCGTCAGCTACACCTCAGTTGTCACCAACACCGGCAATGTCAGGCTCACGGGCGTCACGGTTGCCGGGCAGCCCGCCTTTGAGCTGGCCGCGAGTGAGATTAAGACCCTAACCTCCGTCTACACCCTGACCGCCGCAGATGTTGCCGCAAACAAGGTGGTCTCGGGCTTGAGCGTCACCGCCAAGAATGGCTCCAAGTTCGCTGGCGTCTCGGTTTCGGCGGCACCTGTGGCGGCCTGCTCGGACGCGCTGTGCGGCGCCACGCCGCCCATGGCGAACCTGATCCCGCAGGATGATCTCAGCATTGAATCAGTGTCCTCCGAGGAGCTGACGGGCGAGGCTGCCCCGAGCGGCCCCGCGGCAGCACTGCTTGATGGGGATTACAACAGCTTCTGGCACAGCAAGTGGTCCGGCACCGCCGGCGTTTACCCCTTCTCCGTGGTGTTCGACCTGGGCTCGCGCTTCAACGTCACCGGCTTCGAGTACACCCAGCGCCAGAACGGTGCGAATGGCAAGATGAAGGACTACGAGATCTTCGTTTCGGACAGCCCCACGGAGTTCGGGACGAAGGTCGGAAACGGTGCCTTCACTGCCTCAACCGATCCCCAGCGCATAGCCATCGCTGGCAACAAGGCCGGCCGCTACGTCAAGCTCGTTGGCTTGAACGGTATCGCCAACAACGCCTTTGGCGGCGGCGCCGAAGTCAACATTGGGGGCCTTCCCGTTGCGGCTGGGACGGCAACTGTTTCTGCCTCGCCCGGCTCGGTTGAGGCAGGCAAGGACGTCAGCGTCACTGTTGGCGGCTTCGCGGCAACCACTGCTGTCTCATTGACTCTCGACGGCGGTATTTCCTTGGGTAGCGCAACAACCGATGCCTCCGGAAATGCCACGAAGACAGTCACCGTTCCTGCCGGAACGGCTGCTAAGAGCTACACGCTTACGGCATCGGCCGGTGCGCAGAGCGCCACTGCAGCCCTTGTTGTGACCGCTCCCGCGCCGGTTCTTGGTGCCACCATTGCAGGTGCGCGCAATGATGCAGCGCGCGACCTGGCTGCAAACCCGTACACGGTTGGTCAGGAATTGCCCTACAACTTTGTTGTCAAGAGCACCTCCAATGCCGTCTCCACCGTCTTCCCGACTGCCGGTGAATTTGCCGGCTTCAACATCGACGGAACGCCCAACTGCCGCTACCGCAACGTTCCGGCACTGGGTGGCTACACCTGCACTACGGCCAAGCGCGTTGTGACGTCCGCTGATGTTGCCAACGGCTACTTTGTCCCTGTGACCAAGTGGAGCGTTGAAGCAACCGGCTCGGAAACCGTAAATTACACCATCACCGGTGGCGAAGTGGATGTCTTGGTTCGTACGCCGTCTGTTGCTGTGAGTGTTGCTGGGGGTGTTCTTGAGGACAAGGATGCCAGTGGTTTCGCCAGCGTTGGTGATGTGGTGAGCTTTGCTGTGACTGCCAGGAATGATGGCAATGTTGCCTTGACGGGTGTTTCCCTGTCAGGCACCATGGGTGCCGCGGCTGATTTGGCTGTTGGTGCCAGCACTGTTGGCACGCTGAAGCACACGGTGACAGCTGCTGATGTGACTGCAAAGGCTGTTGCTGCTGTTTCTGTTGCCGGTGCTGCTAAGAACGGTGTCAAGGATGTTGCCAAGACCGGTACCGGTGTTGCGTTTGCTTTGACGCTGGCTCCGGAACCGACCCCCTCGGCAACTCCTTCTGCCAGCCCGTCGGCGACGCCTTCGGCGACCCCCTCGGCAACTCCTTCGGCGACGCCGTCCGCTACCCCGACGGCGACCCCCTCGGCAACTCCTTCGGCGACGCCGTCCGCTACCCCGACGGCGAGCCCGTCCGCGACGCCTTCGGCGACACCGTCGGCCACCGCATCGGCCGCACCGTCTGCGACACCGACTGCCACGACGCCTGCGACGACTGCTCCGGCCACTGAGGAGCCCTCCGGATCCTTGGGCGCTGGCACGGTCACTGCCGGTGGCGAGCTGACGGTGACGGGTAAGAACTTCAAGCCGGGTACCACGGCGACGTTCACGCTGCACTCGGATCCTGTGATTCTGGGGTCGGCTGTGGTGCGTGCCGACGGAACCGTTTCGCTGACCGTCAAGCTGCCGGCGAATGTTCCTGCCGGTGCGCACACCGTGGTCATCGCGGGAACGGGCACCGACGGCGAGGCTGTTGAAGTCAGCATCGCTGTGAAGGTGTCTGGCAGCACTGCAACTGCCGGCGGCGATGCAACAAGCTCCGCCGCTGCTTCAACCACGGCCGCCGCAGCAGTCGGCCTGGCCAACACGGGTGCCAATGGCACCCTTCTTGGCGGGCTCGCCGTGGCCCTTGTTCTGGGCGGATTGGTTCTGTTCGGGGCCACCCGACGCAGGGCAGCCAACCACTAAGGCTGGCCAACCCGATGGGGTGGGTTCCGGAAGATCGCTTCCGGGGCCCACCCCATCGGGTTTAAGTGCAATGACGCCAGCATGCAAGTCGACTGTCGCAATTGCCGGCAGCTTGCGTAACAGTTCGACGATGCCTTCTCGAGTGATCCATGACACGCTAGTGTGTTGTAGGTCATCCTATGTCCCAGGTCTTGGGGCGCCAAGC
Organism: Arthrobacter sp. HLT1-20; assembly: GCF_054510895.1. Classification (NCBI taxonomy): domain Bacteria; kingdom Bacillati; phylum Actinomycetota; class Actinomycetes; order Micrococcales; family Micrococcaceae; genus Arthrobacter; species Arthrobacter sp. HLT1-20. The sequence goes on from NZ_JBTNDR010000027.1 coordinate 30,899, forward strand.
GTGGGGTGCGTGCTTGTCCGAATTTGACGGCCGTTGCCGGCCACCGAGAGGAATCGATGAAATTCACCGATAGGAAGCGCCGCTCCAAGAGCGGGCCTGCCGCTGTTGCGGCAGGAGTGCTCGCAGCAGGACTCCTGACGTCCATGATGGGCCCGGCCTTTGCCCAGGAAGTCGCGCCGGCCGCCGCAACACCGGAGGCCCCGAGTTACACGGAACAGTTCCTGGCCAAGAAGGGTGACAACGCCATCAGCGCATCCCTGGCGCCCGGCTACCGGATTCCGGCCCTGGCTGACTTGGGTGGCGGCGTCGTTCTTGCTTCCTACGACGGCCGCCCGAACGGCGGAGACTCGCCGGCACCAAACTCCATCATTCAGCGCCGCAGTGTCGATGGCGGCAAGACCTGGGGAGCCCCCACCTTCATTGCCCGCGGCCAGATCGGCACGGGCGGCAACCTGCAGTACGGCTTCAGTGACCCCAGCTATGTGGTGGACAAGGAAACCGGAAACGTCTTCAACTTCCATGTCTACTCAAAGAACCAGGGGTTCTTTGGCAGCATTCTGGGCACGGACGACAGTAACCGGGATGTCACTGGCACCGAGGTGTCTGTCTCCACGGACAAGGGCCTTACCTGGTCCACCGACCCGAGCAGCATTCCCACTCTTCCCGTGCCGCAAAACTATGCGCCGGGTTCCAAGTACGCGAACTTTGACGGCCCCCTGGTTACCGACGTGGTCAAGCCCGTCGGTGCAACAGTTGGTGGCGTCAACAATGTGGGCGGTGTGGTGGGTGAATTCGCCTCCTCCGGTGAGGGCATCCAGCTCAAATATGGTGCGCGCAAGGGCCGCCTCATCCAGCAGTTCGCCGGCCGTGTTCGCAACACTGCGGGCAGCGAAGTTATTCAGGCCTACAGCGTGTACTCCGATGACTACGGACAGACCTGGAAAAAGGGCGCCAACATGGGCAGCGCCATGGATGAAAACAAGGTGGTTGAGCTCTCCAACGGGGACGTTATGCTCAATTCCCGTGACAGCGCAGGTGCGGGTGGGCGCAAGGTTGCCATTTCCAAGGATGGCGGCGAAACTTGGGGCCCTATCAGCTACAACTCCACTTTGAAGGATCCCCGCAACAACGCCTCGATCGCCCGCATGTACCCGGACGCGGCGTTGGGTTCGGAGCAGGCAAAAATGCTGTTGTTCTCCAATGCCAACAGCAGCTCTCGTGACAACGGCACCATCCGCTACTCCTGCGACGACGGCGCAACCTGGAGTGCCGGCAAGCAGTTCAAGTCCGGCTACATGGCCTACTCCACCGTGACGGCCCTCAGCGATGGCACCTTCGGACTGCTGTATGAAGGCGACAGCGACAACATTGTGTTCGCCAAGTTCAACACCGAATGGCTGAGCCCCTTCTGTGGCGCGCAGGTTACTGCCGCGGCCCTGAGCGGCGCCAACGGTGCAACTGTCCAGGCCCAGATTTCGGTCAAGAATGTTGGTGACACCGCGTTGGAAGGCGCCACAGCCACCTTCGCCACGCAGGCCGGCTGGGTATTTGGTTCGGCTGCGGTTCCCACCGTTGCACCGGCCCAGAGCGCCACTGTCAGTGTTCCCGTGACGATTCCCAGCTACGCCAAGGCAGGCACCTTCAACCTGACTGCCAAAGTTTCGGTTGGCGGCGATGCCGCACTAGGCAACGTCCCTGTCACCATCACCGGCGGTGCTACCACGAACATCATTGGCCTCGACATCAAGGGTTCGGCAACAGACACGGCACGTAACCTCACCACCAGTCCTTACGCTGTTGGCGACCAGGTTCCCTACCAGTTTGTCGTGAACAGCCTCAGCAACGTGGCCGTGAAGTCGGTTCCCTTGACCGGCAACTTCAACCCGCTGGTACCCGCCGACATTGGCGGGCCCACGGCTGCCGGCAACTGCCGCTTTGGTTCAGTCAGCGTATGGGCCGGCTACACCTGTGGCACTCCGCGCCACCAGGTAACTGCGGCCGAGTTGGCTGACGGCTTCTTTGTACCCCTGACCACGTGGGAAGCAACAGCAACCGGAGCAACCACGCAGAACTACACCATCACAGGCGATGAAGTTAACCTCGTTGACCGTAAGCCTTCTGTTGCTGTGAGTGTTGCCGGGGGTGTTCTTGAGGATAAGGATGCCAGTGGTTTCGCCAGTGTTGGTGATGTGGTGAGCTTCGCCGTGACTGCCAGGAATGACGGCAATGTTGCCTTGACGGGTGTTTCGCTGCCCGGGACCACGGGTGCTGAGTCGGTTTTGGCTGTTGGTGCGAGCACCGTTGGCACGCTGAAGCACACGGTGACGGCTGCTGATGTGGCGGCCAAGCAGGTTGCTGCTGTGTCTGTGGCTGGTGTTGCAAAGAATGGTGTCAAGGATGTTGCCAAGACCGGTACCGGTGTTGCGTTTGCTTTGACACTGGCTCCGGAACCGAGCCCCTCGGCTACTCCTTCGGCGACCCAGTCGGCTACCCCCTCAGCGACCCCGTCGGCCACTCCTTCGGCCACTCCTTCGGCTACGCCGTCGGCCAGCCCGACCGCAACGCCCACGACGGGCCCGTCTGCTACTACTCCGGCAACGACGGCTCCGGCCACTGAGGAGCCCTCCGGATCCTTGGGCGCTGGCACGGTCACTGCCGGTGGCGCGTTGACGGTGACGGGTAAGAACTTCAAGCCGGGTACCACGGCGACGTTCACGCTGCACTCGGATCCTGTGATTCTGGGATCGGCTGTGGTTGCTGCTGATGGGACTGTGTCCCTCACGGCCAAGGTGCCTGCTGGTGTTCCTGCCGGTGCGCACACGGTGGTCATTGCGGGCACGGGTGCCAACGGTTCAGCCGTTGAGGTCAGCCTCGCCGTCAAGGTGACTGGCAGCAACGCCTCCGCCAGCGGATCCGCATCAAGCGATCCCGCCGTGTCAACAACGGTTGCCGCAACAGGCGGCCTAGCCAGCACCGGCTTCGGCCTGCTGCCGGTGGGCCTGCTTGGCGGCCTGCTGCTGGTGCTGGGCGGCCTGCTCGCCATCCGCAAGGTTTCAACCCGGGGTGCCCGCCACTAGCGGAACACCCAAACACAAAGGAGCGGGGGTTGTTGGTGCCGACGGCGCCGACAGCCCCCGCTTCGTTGATCATCCATGCTGACCGGCCCTGAGGTTTTGTCGGCCAAGGATCCACTGACATTTCGATAGGATTTGGACATGGTTTCAGTTATTGCGCAGTGGTCAGGAATGTTCAAAATTGAAGCCGCAGAGGATGGCGCACAACGCTTCTTGCGGCTGGATCCGTCCGGCTTCCTGCCACCCTTCACCGACTTGCTGGCCAACCGCGCGGCCATGGCTGCAGGGGTGCGGGCCAGCTGGCGCACCAACGGCGGAACGCTGAGCATTGCCGGTCACGGTGCGGTGGATTGTGCACCTTACGACATCTTGGTCAACGGCCAGCGCACCCACCGCTTGCCGGCCGTAGGCTCCCACACATACACCGTCGACCTGGGCAACCTTGCACCCGACTCACTGGTCCAATTGTGGCTGCCGCACTTTGGCGACTTCACGCTGAGCCAGGCCGTGTTCGACGGCGAAACCGTGGGCACAGCCAGCGAGGCCGGACCGCGTTGGCTCACCTACGGCAGTTCCATCACGCACTGCCAGCAGGCGGACGGCCCCACCCAGAGTTGGCCGGCCTTGGTTGCGTTTGAAAATAGCTGGGAGCTGGTCAACCTGGGCTTGGCGGGGGAGTGCCAATTGGATCCGGTGGTGGCAGATACCATTGCGCAAACTCCGGTTGACCTGATCTCCTTGTGCGTGGGCATCAACAGCTACAACGCAGCAACGTACTCCGAGCGAACTTACTCCGTCACCTTGCAGGGATTCCTGAATACCATTCGCCGCGCTCATCCGCACGTGCCCATTGTTGTCATCACAGCTGTGCTGTCCCTGCCACGCGAAGAAACCGTCAATGCCGTTGGCTGGACGCTGCGCGAGTACCGGGAGGCCACAGCCCAGGTGGTCACCGTTCTCCAAGACAAGGGCGACACCGCGCTGCACCTCATTGACGGCGCCTCCGTGCTGACGGTGCAAGAGGCCAAGGACAGGCTTCCCGACACGCTGCACCCGGACACCGCTGGCTACGCCATCATGGCAAAGCGTCTAGCGCCGCAGCTGGCCTCCGCCCTCCGCTAGTGCCTCGTGAACGTACAGTAGATGTTGATGTTGGCGGCAAACATCAACATCTACTGTACGTTCACGAGGCATGCGGCCCGAGGCATGCGGCATGCGGGCGCGGAGTTTGTTCCTAGAGGCCCAGATCTGCCTCAAAGGCGGCCGCAGACAGGCGCGCTGTCAGGGTTTGCAGGAACCGGCCGGCGTCGGCCCCGTCCACCAGACGGTGATCGTACGTCAGGCAGAGGTACATCATGTGCCGGATGGCCAACAGGTCATCGCCGTCCGGGCCGGTGATGACCATGGGGCGCTTCACGATGGCGCCAACACCCAAAATGCCAACCTGGGGCTGGTTGATGATGGGCGTGTCAAAGAGAGCACCCACCGAACCAATATTGGTGATGGAGAAGGTGCCGCCGTTGAGTTCCTCGGCCTTGATGGAACCGTCCCGAGTGCGGGCAGCCACATCGGCAATGCCGGCAGCCAGCCCGGCCAGATTCAACGAGCCGGCATCGCGCACCACAGGAACCATCAGGCCCTTGGGGGCGTCCACGGCAAAGGCGAGGTGTTCGGCGTCGTGGTAGGTGATGGTGCCGGCGGCCTCATCAAAGGCGGCGTTGAGCATGGGATGCACCTTCAACGCCTCGGCGACTGCCTGGGCAATGAACGGCAGGTATGTCAGCTTGACGCCATGAACAGCCGCGAACTGCGCCTTGGCCTTCGCCCGCAACCGGACAATTCCCGTCACATCCACCTCATGCACCTGCGTGAGCTGGGTTGAGGTGTTCAGTGATTCCCGCATGCGCGAGGCAATCACGGCACGAATCCTCGGCGCCTTCACCACGGTTCCACGCAGCGTGGTCGCTGCCGGGGCTGCGGCCTTGGCCTGGGCCTGAGTCGCAGGTGCAGCGATGGCCGCCGGTGCCGACGGCGTGGCAACAGCTGCGGCTGCTGCTTTCCGTACGTCGTCCCCGCGAACCCGTCCACCAATTCCTGTGCCCGATACCCTTGACAGGTCAACCTTGTGTTGGCGGGCGAGCCGCCGCACCAGGGGGGTGAAGTAGAGACCCGTTGGTGCCGGTGCCGGTGCAGGTGCGGGTGTTGGTGCGGCAACGTTCGGCGCGGCGACCGGGGCCGGTGGCGCGACCACTGGGGCTTGGACAGCTTCGAGCACCGGGGGTGCTACCACCGCAGGCTCGGCCACCGGAGCCGCTGCTTCAGAGGCAATGATGGCCAGAACGGAGCCGATCTCTGCGATTTGGTCCTCCGGCACCAGGATGTGGGCAAGGACGCCGGCAAACGGGGACGGGATCTCGGTGTCCACCTTGTCGGTGGACACCTCCACGAGTGGCTCGTCAATGGAGACGCGGTCACCCACTGCCTTCAGCCAGCGGGTGACTGTACCTTCCGTGACGCTTTCGCCCAAGGCTGGAAGCAGCACGGACTCAGACATGGCTCTCTCGCTCCACGGTGATCTCTCCTCGGCGCAACAGCTTGCCGGTGGGTGTCACGAAGTCAACTTCCGCACCGCGCAGGAAGGTGCGCCGAACCACTCCGGAGAGTGCACGTCCGTCGTATGGGGTGATGGGGTTCTTGTGCCTGAGCTTGGAAACGTCAACCACGAACGCGTCGTCGGCGGCAAACACGGCGAAGTCGGCGTCGTAACCGGGGGCCAGCTTGCCCTTCTTGTGCAGGCCAACCAGCTCGGCCGGGGCCGTGGACATCCACTTGATGACCTGTTCCAAGGCGATGCCGCGGTGGCGGGCCTCGGACCAGATCAGTGACAAACCAAGCTGCAGCGAGGAGACGCCGCCCCAGGCCACGGCGAAGTCGCCGTTTTCCAGGTCCTTCAAATCCAGGGTGCTGGGGGAGTGGTCGGTGACGATGCAGTCAATGGTTCCGTCCTGCAGGCCCTCCCACAACTTCTCGCGGTTGGAAGCCTCACGGATGGGCGGGCAGCACTTGTAGGCGGTGCCGCCGTCGGGGATTTCCTCGGCCATGAGTGTCAGGTAGTGCGGGCACGTCTCAACGGTGAGGCGGACGCCGTCGCGCCGGGCGCTGGCAATCATGGGCAGGGCATCGGAGGAGCTCAGGTGCAGGATGTGCGCCCGGGCGCCGGTCCAGCGGGCCCTCTCAATGACCTCGGCAATGGCAAGGTTCTCGGCGCCGCGCGGGCGTGAGGCCAGGAACTTGTCATAGTGGTCGCCGGCGGCCGTGGGGGCCCTGTCGATCGCCCGGGAATCCTCGGCGTGGACAATCATGATGGAGTCGAAGGACTTCAACTCGGCCATGTCGATTTCCATCTCGTCCGCGTCCAGGGGCGGGAACTCGTCCACCCCGGAGTGCAGCAGGAAGCATTTGAAGCCGAACACACCGTCGTCGTGCAAGGGGCGCAGATCCGCCTTGTTGCCGGGGATGGCCCCGCCCCAGAATCCAACGTCAACAAACGCCTGGTCCAGCGCCACGCTGCGCTTCAACTCCAGGGCTGCAACATTGGTGGTGGCCGGGATGCTGTTCAGGGGCATGTCGATGACTGTTGTGACGCCACCGGCGGCGGCGGCACGGGTGGCGGAGGCGAACCCCTCCCAATCCGTGCGGCCGGGCTCGTTGATGTGCACATGGCTGTCAACAAGGCCCGGGATCAGGGTTTCGTCGTCGGCCAGCTCAATGACTTCAAGGCCCTGAAGGTTGTTGCCAAGTGGTTCCAAGGCGATGACGACGCCGTCACGGACGCCCACTTCACGCGGCACAATGCCGGCTGTGGTGAGCACGCGCTGGCCGCGGAAGACGAGGTCATAAACGGTGCCGTGGAAGGCGCTTTCTTCGATGCTAGACATAGGAATTCTCCTGTTCGTGGCCTGTGCGGGCCAGTTCTGAACCAATGAGGGCGCCGATCTGGGTTAGCAGACTGCCGGCGTTCTTCATGCAACGGCTGGTGTCGGGTTCAATATCTGTAAGTGCGTGTGTGTGGGCAAAACCGGCGCCCTGCAGGGTGCCTGCGTCCAAGGTGGTGCGTCCGCAAACGGCAACAACGGGGACTCCGGCTGCTCGGGCCGCAGATCCCACGCCCATGGGGGCCTTGCCAAACAGGCTCTGCTCGTCCAGGCTACCTTCACCGGTAATGACCAGATCGGCCCCGTGGAGCCGATCCGCCAAACCCGTCAGGCCGAGGACAACGTCAATGCCGGAACGGCGCTTGGCGTTCAAAACGGCCAATGCGGCGTAGCCGGTGCCACCGGCTGCGCCGGCGCCCGGGGCGTCGATGGCGTCCACTGCGGCCGTGCCCAGGGCGTTGGCCATGATCCGGAAGTACCGTTCAAGGGCGTTCTCCAGCTGCACCACGTGTTCCGGGGTTGCGCCCTTTTGGGGGCCAAAGATGGCTGCAGCGCCTTCGGGACCCAGGAGCGGGTTGTCCACGTCGCTGGCCAGGGTGAACTTGACCCCGCCCAGGCGCTTGTCCAGGCCCGTGACGTCGATGTTTGTCACGGTGGAAAGGGCCCCGCCGCCGGGCAGCAAGTGCCGCCCGGCAGCGTTCTTGAACGTCACACCCAAGGCTGCGAGCATTCCTGCCCCGCCGTCGGTGGAGGCGCTGCCGCCCACGCCAAGCACAATGTCCGTGCAACCGTGGTCAAGTGCGGCACTGACCAGTTGCCCCGTGCCGAAGGTGGAGGCGGCCAGCGGGGACAGGTGGCCATCGGGCAACACTGCCAACCCTGATGCCGACGCCATCTCGATCACTGCTACGGTGCCACGAATGGCGAAGTCCGCGTCCACAGTCTCGCCCGTGGGGCCCTGGACCGTTGCGCTGACCCGGGTGAATCCTGCGGCGACGACGGCGTCAATGGTGCCCTCGCCGCCGTCGGCCACTGGCATCAGCTCAATGTCCAGGCCTTGGTGGGTGGACCGCAAGCCGGCTGCCAGGAACTGGGCAACCTCGGGAGCCGACAAGGATCCTTTGAACTTGTCAGGGGCGAGGATGACTCGCATGAGCCGGTCCTAGCCCTGCAAGGTCAGGATGGCTGTGGGCGCATCCGTTGCGTACTCGGCAATGTCCTCGATCTCGGTGACGTTGTCCAGCTCGGTGCCCATGGAGATGTTGGTGACCTTCTCCAGGATGGCCTCAACAACAACCGGAACCCGGAACTCTTCCATCATTCTCTTGGCCTCGGCGAAGGCGCCGGCCATATCTTCGGGGCGCTCAACGCGGATGGCCTTGCAGCCCAAGCCCTCGGCGACCTTGATGTGGTCAACGCCGTAGCCGTTGGTCTCGGGGGAGTTGATGTTCTCGAAGGCCAGGGATACGTGTGCTTCCATCTTGAAGCCGCGCTGCGACTGACGGATCAAGCCCAGGTAGGAGTTGTTCACAACAACGTGGATGTACGGCAGGTTGAACTGCGCACCAACGGCCAATTCCTCGATCATGAACTGGAAGTCGTAGTCGCCGGAGAGGGCAACAACGGTCTCGCCGGGCTTGCCGCGGACAACGCCCAGGGCGGCCGGTCCGGTCCAGCCCAAGGGGCCAGCCTGGCCTGCGTTGATCCAGCGGCGCGGGCCGAAGACGTGCAGCATCTGCGCGCCGGCGATCTGGGACAGGCCAATCGTGGAAACGTAGGTGGTGTCCTGGCCGAAGGCTGTGTTCATCTCCTCGTAGACGCGCTGCGGCTTCATGGGCACGTTGTCGAAGTGGGTCTTGCGCTGCAGGCTGCCCTTGCGGGTGGCGCAGTCGTCGGCCCACTGGCTGTAGTCCGGAACGGTGCTGGCTGCCATGCGGTCGCGGGCGGCTTCCAACAAAACGTCCAGGGCTGCGCCGGCGTCGGAAACGATGCCCAAGTCCGGGGAGAACACGCGGCCAATCTGGGTGGGCTCGATGTCAACGTGAACGAACTTGCGGCCCTTGGTGTAGGTGTCCAGGCCGCCCGTGTGGCGGTTTGCCCAGCGGTTGCCGATGCCGATGACGGCGTCGGACTCCAGGAACGTGGCGTTGCCGTAGCGGTGCGAGGTCTGCAGGCCAACCATGCCAGCCATCAGGGGGTGGTCATCCGGGATGGAGCCCCAGCCCATCAAGGTGGGGATGACGGGGATGGAGAGCAGTTCGGCCAGTTCCACCAGACGCTCCGAAGCCTCGGCGCTGATGACACCGCCACCGGCAACGATCAAGGGGTGCTTGCCGGCCAACAGGATGTCCAAAGCCTTCTCGGCCTGCTTGCGTGAGGCGGCCGGCTTGCTCGGGGCCATCGGCTCGTAGGCGTCGATGTCGAATTCGATCTCAGCCATCTGAACGTCGATGGGCAGGTCCAACAGGACCGGGCCCGGACGGCCGGAGCGCATCAGGTAGAAGGCCTTCTGGAAGGCGCCCGGGATCTGGCCGGGCTCCTTGATGGTCATGGCCATCTTGGTCAACGGTGCGGCAATGGTCTCGATGTCCACGGCCTGGAAATCTTCCTTGTGCAGCTTGGCAACAGGGGCCTGGCCGGTGATGCACAGGATCGGCACGGAGTCGGCCCATGCTGCGTAGAGCCCGGTGATCATGTCGGTGCCGGCAGGGCCGGAGGTTCCGGTACAAACGCCGATGTTGCCCTTGGCCGCGCGGGAGTAGCCGTCAGCCATGTGCGAGGCGCCTTCAACGTGGCGGGCCAGGGTGTGGTTGATGCCTCCGTGGTCGCGCATTGCGGCGTAGAAGGGGTTGATGGCTGCGCCGGGGAGGCCGAAAACCTCTGTGGCGCCTTCCTTTTCCAGGATCAGGATTGCGGCGTCAACTGAACGCATCTTGGACATGTGATTCTCCTTTGAATAATGTGTCGATGCCCTGGCTGGCCGGGGCGGAAATGCTGGTGGGTGTTGCTGGTGGGCTACTTGCGCCCTGAGAGTGCTGCGGCCTGCTTGAAGAGGCCGGAGTGGTCAAGGGCGCCATCGCCCTGGGCCACCATTGCTGTGACGAGCTGTGCAACAGCTGCGCCGAGGGGGACGGTCACGCCTGCTTCGCGGGCGGCTGCTGTGACAATGCCCAAATCCTTGTTGTGGAGGGCCAGGCGGAAGCCGGGGTCAAAGTTGCGATCGAGCATCTTCTGGCCCTTCTGATCCAGGACCTTGGAGCCGGCCAAACCGCCGCCAAGAACCTTCAGTGCGGCGTCGGTGTCCACGTCGTAGGCCTCAAGGAAGACGATTGCCTCGGCGAGTGCCTGAATGTTGACGGCCACGATCAGCTGGTTCGCTGCCTTGACGGTCTGGCCTGAGCCGGAGGGGCCCACATGGACAATTGTTTTGCCCACGGCGCCCAGGACTTCACCGGCGTCGGCGAAATCTTGTGCGTCGCCGCCAACCATGATGGAAAGGACTCCGTCGATTGCGCCCTGCTCACCACCGGATACCGGGCCGTCCAGGGGGCGGATGCCTGCGGCAACGGCGTCGGCCGCCAGTCGCTTGGCCACGTCGGGGCGGATGGAGCTCGCGTCGATCCAGAGGGCACCCTTGCGGGCGTTGGCGAAGACGCCAGCGGCGCCGCTGACAACAGCTTCAACGTCGGGGGAGTCCGGGACCATGGTGATGATGGCGTCGGCGTCCTTGACGGCGTCGGCAATGCTGGTGGCGCCGTTGCCGCCAGCTGCGACGAGCTTGTCAATGGCGCCCTGGCTGCGGTTGAAGCCGGTCACCGTGTGGCCGGCCTTGACCAGGTTGACCGCCATGGGCAGGCCCATGATTCCGAGTCCGATAACTGCAACGTTTGTCATGATGAATCCTTTGGGTGGAGTAAGAGTGTGGGGGCGGTTCAGGCGGACTGGCGGATGGCCCAGGCGAAGGCTTCGGCCTGCGGGGACTTGTACTCCAGGCCAATGGCTCCGGTGTAGCCAAGCTCGCGGCTGCGGCTGATCCATTCGCCCAGGGGAAGCTCGCCCGTGCCGGGTGCGCCGCGGCCGGGGTTGTCGGCAATCTGGATGTGCCCGAAGTCCTTGGCGTGCTTTTCAATGACTGCCGCCACGTCGTCGCCGTTGACGGCCAGGTGGTAGAAATCGGCCAGCAGCTTGACGTTGTCGACGCCGGCCGCCTGGGTCTTGGTGATGACGGCCAGCGCATCTGCGGCGCTCTTGATCGGGTAGGCCGGGGTGCCGGAAACGGGTTCCAGCAGGACGGTTCCGCCAATGGCGGCGATGCCCTGGGCGGCTGCCACCAGGTTTGCCACTGCGAGTTCGTCCTGGGCCTCGGCGCTCTGGCCGTCCTGGCGGTTGCCGTAGAGGGCGTTGAAGGCCTTGCAGCCCAAGCGGCCGCCGATCCCAGCAACAACGTCGATGTTGTCCTTGAATTCGCCTTCGCGGCCAATCCAGGAAACCAGTCCGCGGTCACCTGCCGGCATGTCGCCCGCGTTGAAGTTCAGGCCCGTCAGTTGCACGCCGGCATCGGTGATGGAGCGCTCAAACGCTGAAACTTCCGCATCTGTGGGAACGGAGCTGGCGAAGGGCCACCAAAACTCGACGGCGTCAAAGCCGGCAGCCTTAGCCGCGGCCGCGCGCTCCAGCAAGGGCAACTCCGTGAGGAGGATGGAGCAATTCACTGTGTACGTCATCGGTAAATCCTTCCAAAGGAACGTCCATGTTCCTGTTGTGCGTCATTCCACATTTTCACTGTATGGAAATTAGTTTCTGCTTTATGAAAAGTTTAGGCAAGGTGGGGCCAGTAGTCAAGGGGGATCGGTAGATCGAAGTGGCGCGTGACACAAAAGGCGCCCGGTTCCGCTTTTCCCGCCCCGTTGACGGAACGGGTGCGAAAAGCGGAACCGGGCGCCGTGAGTGCATGGCGCGTGCTCCTACCTGCCAGTGTCGGGGCCACTGCCCAGCAGGCTTCGGGTGAGGGCCGCGCCGTCGTCCATGAGCTGATTTACGGCAACGGCCAGGTGGGAGTCGCCGGGATCTTCCCCCGCCAGAGAAGCGGCCACCACGGCCCGCCGGATGAGTTCCTTCGCCAGGGAGGCGGTGGTGCCGGCCGTCTGCGCGGCGGCTGCCTGCAGGGCCGAGGTGGAAAAGCGCAGCACGCGTGAATACAGCTGCAGCAGCTCCAAACGTTCGTGCTCGGAGGGCAGCGGGATCTCCACGGCCAAATCCACACGGCCGGGCCGCTGGGCGAGTGCCCGCTCCAACATGTCAACGCGGTTGGTGGTCAGCACAAAGGCGACGTCGGAATCGCTGTCCAGACCGTCCATGGCGTCGAGGACCTCAAACAACAGGGGCTGCGGACTGTGGCCAAAACTCCTGTCCTCGGCGATGAGATCGCAATCCTCCAGCACCACAATGGACGGGGCCAGGGCGCGGGCCAATTTGGCGGCCTCGGAAATGCGGGCCAGGGCGCCGCCGGACAGCAGCACAGCCGTGGTGCCGGCACTTTGGCTGAGTAGGTAGCGGACTGTGTGGGTCTTGCCCGTTCCCGGCGGACCGTAGAGCAGCAGGCCGCGCTTGAGATGCTGGCCGTGCGCCTGCAACGCCTTCGCTTGGCGGCCGATCCCCAAGGTGTGGTCTTCGACCCGGGCGAGCACGCCGTTGGCCAGGATGATGTCCGGACGGGTCAGTTCGGGCCTGCGGATGAACGTCACCCCGCCAATACTGGGACCGTATTCACTGACTTGGAGTGAGATGATCTGGCCCTTGAACACGCTTTCGTGCTCCATCCGACGGCGTACCTCCGCCAAGAAGGTTGTGGTGGCGCCCGGTTTTGCGGCAAGAACTTCGGCGGTGGCGAACTGGCGGCCAAAGCTGGGCTTGGCCTCCCGCTGAAGAACGGCCATGGCCACTCCGTCATAGTGGAAAAGCCGCAGCCCCAGCACCACTGTTTGGCGCTGCTCATCGGGACCAACCGGCTGGTTGGTGAAATCCGGCGGGGACAGGGGGAAAGCCGCATACATTTGCGCTTGCTGCAGCAGGTCGCTGAGGGACATGTGGTTGCGTTGCTCGCCGCCACCAATCCCCACCAGGGACGCGTGGGGGTCCCTTCCCGCGATGTCCTCGAGCAGGATGTCCAAATCGGCCAATCGGTGGTTCGGGACCTCCTCCACCACCACCGAGAGTTCCCTGGGCGGGAAACCCAGATGGCCGGACAGTGTTCGCAACAGCTCATCGCCGCCCTCGACCCGGTCAATGCTGGACAGCGCCAGCCGGGCCAGCGCGCCAAAATCCTTCATGAACGTCCCCATATTTTCATCCATAGGCTGACCCTAACAGGACTGTCAATGGTTGATTCAGGCAGGGCTGGCAAGCAAAAGCGCCCGCCTGCGCCTTCCACACGCCGTTCGTCAACGGGGTATGAAAAGCGCAAGCGGGCGCTTTTACCTCACCGGCCATACGCCGTCGTAGTGGCGAGAGAGTGTGGCCGGAAAGTTTCTAGGTGAGGCGGATCTGGCGGTTCATGTCCTTGTACAGCAGGTAGCGGAACTGGCCGGGGCCGCCGGCGTAGCAAGCCTGCGGGCAGAAGGCGCGCAGCCACATGAAGTCGCCGGCCTCCACCTCAACCCAGTCGTTGTTGAGCAGGTACATGGCCTTGCCCTCCAGGACGTACAGGCCGTGTTCCATGACGTGGGTTTCCGGGAACGGGATGACCCCGCCCGGCTGGAACGTGACGATGTTGACCTGCATGTCGTGGGCAAGGTCCGAGGAATCCGTGAAGCGGGTGGTCTTCCAAGCGCCGTCGGTGTCCGGCATCGCTGTGGGCTCCACCTCGGCGTCGCTGGTCACGAAGGACTTGGCCTCGTAGCCCTCAAGGCGCTCGTAGGCCTTGCGGATCCACTGGAAGGAGACAACGTCATCGGAGATGTTCTCCAGGCCCCAGGTGGAACCGGCTGCCAGGTAGGCGTAGCCGCCTTCCTCCAGCGCGTGCAGTTCGCCGTCGAGCGTCAGGTTGACCTTGCCCTTGGTGACAAAGACAACGCCCTCAACACCGGACTCAAATTCGGCCTTCGGTGCGCCGCCGCCAGCGGCAATCTCAACGATCAGCTGGGAGAAGGTGGTGGAGAAACCGGAGATGGGGCGGGCAATGATCCACGCACGGGTCTTGCTGAAACCCGGCAAGGTGCTGGTCACGATGTCGGTCATGACGCCCTTGGGGATGACCGTGTAGGCCTCCTTGACGATGGCCCGTTCAGTGGTGAGGTGGGTTTGCGGCGGCAGGCCGCCCTGGGGTGAATAGTACTTGCCAGTCATCGTTGACTCCTTACTTGGAAGTGGAAAGTGCCAGCCGCGGGTGTGCCAGGGCTGTCAGTTGGGGAATGTCTATGCCTGTCAGTGCGGCAACCTCGTCGGCGCCAACGGCGCCGCAGACAACGCCGCGAAGGACAAAGTTGGCCAGTGCCCGCGCTGTTGCGGGTTCGTCCATGACGGCACCTTGGGTTTGTTCAACGTAGTTGCGCAGGCGCACGGCAGAAGCCGGCAGGCCCTGACGGTAGAACGCGTAGGTGGCGCTGAAGCGGCTGGGCAGCTGGGCGGCGTGCAGGTCCCATCCCTGGTAGTAGCCGCGTTCCAGGGAGCGGCGCACCAGGCGGCCGTGCAGAGCCCAGGCGGATTCCACGCCGTCGCCCATGGGGATGACGTTGGTGGAACCGTCGGAGAGGCGGATGCCCGTTCCGGCCACAGCCAATTGCATGACTTCCTTGGCGAAATCCGCCACGGGGTGTTCCATGGACTGGTACTCGGCGGAGATCTCCAAGGAGGCGCTGTAGTCATACGTGCCGTAATGCAGAGCGCTGATCCGGCCCGGGATCTCATGGGCCAGGCGTGCCACCGGTGAGGTGCCGTCGTGGCTGAGGATGAGCTGGGGTGTTTCCACCTGCACCTCAAAACGGAGCCGGCCGGCGGGAAGGCCGTGGATCTGCTCCAGGCGTCCCACGGCAAAGTCCATGGCCCGCACCTGGTCAACAGTGGTGACCTTGGGCAGAGTCAGGACCAGTCCGTCGGGCAGGCCGCCCGTTTCCACCAGGGTGGAGACGAACAAGTCAAGGGTGCGGATGCCGCGGGCCCGGGTGGGGGCCTCGAAGCACTTGAAGCGGATGCCGATGAACGGCGGGGCCATGCCCTGTTCGACGGCGGTGTTCACGGCGCGGGCGGCGGTGACTGCCGCAGCATCCTCCGCCTCGTCGCCACGGTTTCCATACCCGTCCTCGAAGTCCAGGCGCAGGTCCTCAATGGGCTCGGCGGCCAGCTTGGCTGCAACCCGGGGGGCCACGGCCGAGGCCAATTCGTCATCCTGGCCCAACAGGGAGCCAAGACGTTCCAAGCCACCGTGGTCATTGACCAGGGACAGGGCCTCCTGTCCCCAATCTGCGGCGAGGGTGGGGGTGAACTTGTCGGCAGGTACGTAGACGGTGTGAACCGGCTGGCGGCTGCCGTCGTCGCCCGGGTAGTTGCGTTCCAGCAACGCATCGGTGGCGGCCAGCGAGCCGTCAATGTGCGCCAGGTCCGCGGTGGACAGTGAAAGGTGGGCAGCCATTTCTAGCCCACCAATTCGTACGCGGGGATGGTGAGGAAGTCGGTGTAGTCCTCGGAGAGGCAGATGTCCGCGATCAGGTCGCTGGCCGGCTGGTAGTACTTGGCGAATGCTTCCTCGCCAACCTCGCCGCGCAGTTTGGCCGTTTCCTCGCTGAGGATCTTTTCAACGAGTTCACGGGTGACGGTGTTGCCGGTATCGGCCAATGTGACCTGGTTGCGGATTTGCTGCCACACCTGTGAACGGGAGATTTCCGCTGTTGCGGCATCCTCCATGAGGTTGTGGATGGCGACGGCTCCGTTGCCGGAAATCCAGACGGCCGTGTAGGCGACGGCAACGTAGAGATTTAGTCGCAGGCCCGCCTCCGTGGCATCGCCTTCAGCGGATGCAACGTCCAACAGCTGGTCCGCCGTGACGCTAACCTCGGGGCGCTGCTTGTCCAGCTGGTTGGGGCGCTCGCCGAGAACAGCGTCGAACACTTCCTGGCAGATCGGCACCAAGTCGGGGTGGGCCACCCAGGAGCCGTCAAAGCCGTCGTTGGCTTCACGGGTCTTGTCATTGCGGACCTTGGCGAAGGCTGCTGCCGTGACTTCCGGTTCCCGGCGATTCGGGATGACAGCGGCCATCCCGCCCATGGCAAAGGCGCCACGGTGGTGGCAGGTTTTGACCAGTAGCTCGGTGTAGGCGCGCATAAACGGTGCCGTCATGGCCACCTGGGCGCGGTCCGGCAGGGTGAATGCGGAGCCGGCATCACGGAAGTACTTGATGATGCTGAAGAGGTAGTCCCAGCGGCCGGCGTTCAAGCCCGATGCGTGGTCGCGCAGCTCGTAGAGGATTTCATCCATCTCAAAAGCTGCTGGGATGGTTTCAATCAGCACCGTGGCGCGGATGGTGCCCTGCGGCACGCCGAGGTAGTCCTGGGCAAACACAAAAATGTCATTCCAGAGTCGAGCCTCGAGGTAACTTTCCATCTTCGGCAAGTAGTAGTACGGCCCGTGGCCGTTGGCGATGAGCGCCTTGGCCGTATGGAAGAAGTGCAGGCCAAAGTCCACCAAGGCGCCCGAGGTGGGTTCGCCGTCAAGCTGGATGTGCCGTTCCTCCAGGTGCCAGCCGCGCGGGCGGGTCACCACCACTGACAAGGGGGCGTCCGTGCGAAGACGGTATTCCTTGCCTTCGGGGGAGGTGTACTCCAGGGTGCCGAGGGCGGCGTCGCGCAGGTTGAGCACGGCGTCCACAACGTTCGCCCAGAGCGGTGTGCTGGCGTCCTCCAGATCGGCAAGCCATACCTTGGCGCCGGAATTCAGGGCGTTAATGGCCATCTTTGCCGGTGAAGCAGGTCCGGTCATCTCAACGCGTCGATCGGTTAGCGCTGCCGGGGCGGGGGCAACTTTCCAAGCGCCCTGGCGCACCTCCTGGGTTTCCGGCAGGAAATCGAGCTTGCCAGTCTCGGCGACCTTGGCCCGCTTGACGCCGCGCGCTGCAAGCAGGTCCTTCCGGGCCGGGTTGAAACGGCTGTTCAGCTCGGCAACAAAGGCGATGGCCTCATCCGTGAGGATTTCTGCTGCCCGGGGAACGGGGGTTGGGTCCGTAACGGTGACGGTTTGTGTGCTCAAGACTGGGTCCTTTCGGTGGTGTTGCTTGCAGCGGCGGCAGCAACTGCAGAAGCGACGTCGCCGGCCACGTGCGGGTCGAAAACGCTAGGAATGATGTAGCTGGCGTTCAGTTCGTCATCAGAGACTCGGTTGGCGATGGCCTCTGCTGCTGCCACCAGCATATTCGGTGTGATGTCCGACACGCCCGCATCCAAGAGTCCGCGGAAGAAGCCGGGGAAGGCCAGCACATTGTTGATCTGGTTGGGGAAGTCGCTGCGGCCGGTGGCGACGACGGCGGCGTGTCGGGCTGCGATGACCGGGTCAACCTCGGGCGTGGGGTTGGCCATGGCGAAGACGATCGCCTTGTCCGCCATGGCGGCAATCTGCGCTTCGCCCAAAACGTTGGGGCCGCTGACGCCAATGAAGACGTCTGCGCCTGTCATGGCCTCATGGAGGGTTCCCTCGAAGTTCTCCGGGTTGGTGTTTTCGGCCAACCACGTCCGGTGCTCATCGGTGTGGGTCTCGTTGCGGTGAACGGAGCCGCTGCGGCCGCACGCCACAATGTTGGTGGCACCCTGGGTGATGAGCAGCTGGATGATGGCGTTGCCGGCGGCGCCGACGCCGGCAACGACGATCTTCACGTCCTGGATCTTCTTCTCCACCACCTTCAAGGCGTTGCGGAGGGCGGCCAAGGTCACGATCGCCGTGCCGTGCTGGTCGTCGTGGAAGACGGGGATGTCCAATTCTTCGCGCAGGCGCTTTTCAATTTCAAAGCAGCGCGGGGCGGCGATGTCCTCAAGGTTGATGCCGCCGTACACGGGGGCCATGGCCTTGGCGATCATGATGATTTCCTCGGTGTCCTGGGTATCCAGGCAGACCGGCCAGGCGTCAACGTTGGCGAACTGCTTGAACAGCGCCGCCTTGCCTTCCATGACGGGAAGGGCCGCGGCCGGGCCAATGTTGCCCAGGCCCAGGACGGCCGAACCGTCGGTGAGCACGGCGATGGTGTTGCGCTTGACTGTGAGGTTGCGTGCCGCCTCGGGGTCTTCGAAGATGGCCATGCAGACGCGGGCGACGCCGGGAGTGTAGGCGCGGGAGAGATCGTCACGGTTGCGCAGGGCCACCTTGGGGACGACTTCAAGCTTGCCGCCGAGGTGCATGAGGAAGGTGCGGTCGGAAACGTGCAGGACCTTGACGCCGTCGAGCGCGTCCAGGGCTTCCTTGACGCGCTCAGCGTGAGCGTCGTCGGTGGTGTTGGCGGTGATGTCAACAACAATGCTCTCGTGGCGGGACTCGGTGACGTCCAGGGCCGTGACGGCCGCACCTGCTGCGGCTACGGCGGTTGCCAGTTCGCTGGTGACCGTGAAGTTTGAGGGGGCCATGACTCGCAAGGTAATCGAGTTGCCGGGACTGGGATTCGCCATTGAAATTCCTTCTCTAGGGGCCCGTGGAGGGCTGTCGACATTTACGATTGTTTTCGTATTATGGATATTATTATCTATCTGGTGGAATTTCAAGCCCACCGCCAACTTTCCTTGCGGCGTGCAACCATGGGGTAAGTTGGTTAATTGAAATATTCGTGTCACCATGCGGATAACAGGCGGCACATCAAACACCTAGGAGTCGGGCCCATGGCTGCAAAAGCGAGCGGCGGCGTACAGTCCGTGGAACGCGTCTTTGAACTGCTTGAACTCATTACAAATGCTGGCGGAAATGTGACGCTCAGCGAGCTGTCGTCCTCAACCGACCTGCCGCTGCCCACCATCCACCGGCTGCTGCGAACGCTTGTGTCCCTGGGATACATCCGCCAGCTTCCCAGCCGGCGCTACGCCTTGGGGCCGCGATTGATCCGTCTGGGTGAAGGCGCCACCCGGCAGCTCGGGGCATTGGCACAGCCGCAGTTGAAATCGTTGGTGGACCAACTGGGCGAGACGGCCAACATGGCTGTTCTGGACGACGACATGGTCATTTACATTGCCCAGGTGCCGTCCCCGCACTCCATGCGCATGTTCACCGAGGTGGGCCGCCGGGCACACACCCACGACACCGGCGTGGGCAAGGCCTTGCTGGCACAGCTCGACGACGATGTGGTGCGCGGCATCATCGCCCGCCAGGGCATGCCCCGCCCCACCAACAAGAGCATCGGGACCATTGAGGAACTGTTGGCAGACCTGGCGCTCATCCGTGAGCGCGGCTACTCCATTGACGAGGAAGAGCAGGAATTGGGTGTCCGCTGCTTCGCCATGGCCGTGCCCAACTCGCCCACACCCACGGCAATCTCCGTCTCCGGCCCCGTGCAGCGCGTGGACCTGGCCTTCTCCGAGCGCGCCATTCCGGTGCTGCGCCAGGCCGCACAGGTGATCTCCGACGAGCTCAACCGGCACTAGTTTTTCGCCAGTATCCTCGGGGCCCTCGTCCCCAACACGAAAGCCCAGCCGCTCATGCGACTGGGCTTTTGTGTTGCTTGGGCGGGCAGCCTGTCATGAATTTCCCGGGCCAAACGGCGTCATGATTGCCTGCTGCGGCTCTCCCTATGGGTAGGTGGTGCTGCAGTGGACAGCATTGCCCCGTCCTGCCCTGCCGGTATCCCCCCAGTGACGGCAGGACAGAACTTCGATTGGCTTTGGGAAACGTGAGACCCCTCCTGGAGCCAAACGAAGGAAGGCTGGGCCGCTGCCAAATCCCCCCAGTATGGCACCGGCCCAGCCTTCACCCTGTTAGCCTTCGCCGCCTGCGCTGCCGGTGGTGCCGGCGTTGACGTTGAGGAGGTCGTATTTCGTGGCTGCCTGTGTGGCGGCGTTGGGGTCGATCTTGCCTTGTTTGGCGAGCATTTGCAGGGTGCGGACGACCACGGAGTGGGTGTCGTTTTTGAAGTACCTGCGTGCTGCTTGGCGGGTGTCGGAGAAGCCGAAGCCGTCGGCGCCGAGGGTGGCGAAGTCGTTGGGCAGGAACTGGCGTACCTGGTCCGGGACGGCTTTCATGTAGTCGGTCACGGCGATGACCGGTCCCTGGGCGTCGGCCATTTTCGCTGTGATGTAGGGGATCCGGGTTTCGCGTTCGGGGTGCAGGAAGGATTCTTCTTCGGCGGCGAGGCCGTCGCGTCGGAGTTCTGTCCAGGACGTCACGGACCATACATCGGCGGCGACGCCCCACTCGGTGGCGAGGATGTTTTGTGCTTCCAGGGCCCAGGGCACGGAGACACCGGAGGCTAGTAGTTGGGTGCGGGGCCCGTCGATCTCGGCGGCTTTGAGCTGGTAGATGCCCTTGGTGATGCCGTCGATATCGATGTTCGCGGGTGCTTTGGGTTGGCTGATCGGTTCGTTGTACACGGTGATGTAGTACATGACGTTGGGATCTTCACTGTCCGGCCCGTACATGCGCTCGATGCCGGCGCGCATGATCGCACCGATTTCGTAGCCGTAGGCGGGGTCGTAGGTGATCACGGCCGGGTTCGTGGCGGCCAGGATCGGGGAGTGCCCGTCGGCGTGTTGGAGTCCTTCACCGGTGAGGGTGGTGCGTCCTGCGGTGGCGCCGATGATGAAGCCGCGGGTCATTTGGTCTCCGGCGGCCCAGAAGGAATCTCCGGTGCGTTGGAAGCCGAACATGGAGTAGAACACGTAGAACGGGATCAGCGGTTCGCCGTGGGTGGCGTACGCGGTGCCGGCGGCGGTGAACGCTGCCACGGAACCGGCTTCGTTGATGCCGGCGTGCACGATCTGTCCCGAGATGGATTCCTTGTAGGCCAGGACTAGGTCGCGGTCCACGGAGAGGTAGTTTTGTCCGTTGGGGTTGTAGATCTTCGCGGTGGGGAAGAACGCGTCCATGCCGAAGGTGCGGGCCTCGTCCGGGATGATCGGGACG
>NZ_JBTNDR010000028.1:0-49068 GCF_054510895.1 Arthrobacter sp. HLT1-20
TTCGCCGCTGCATCAAACGCTACCTCGCCCGCACCGTCTACAAAATCCTCAACTCAAAAATCGAGACCCCGGCCTCGGCTTGACAAATATAGAAGGGTCCCGCAGAAAACGCCGAAAAAACAGGGAAAATCGTGTTTTTTCGGCGATTTCTGCGGGTCAGATGGTGGGCGGCGTTGCCGCGCCGGTGGGGACTAGTTGCGTCGCTTCAGCGTGCCCAAGGTTGCGCCGTTGGCATCAGTAACCGTCAGGACGTCGCCGGAGATGGTGCCCCCTGCAGCCTTGGACAGCCAGGTGTCCATGCCTTCGCACGCCATCTGGGTGCCGCCGATTTGCGGGAAGGTGAGTTCGCCGTCGAGCATGAGCCACTGCCCGGAGAGGCGGTTGCAACCGTCGCTGCCGGTCAGGAAGCCAGCCTTGTTTGCGTCCTGTTCTTGGCCCAAGGCCAGCTCCAAGTACGGCTTTTTGTCCGTGTTGTAGCCCTCGCCCCACGTGCCGACGGGGCCCGTTGCGGCGCCGCAGGAGGAGATGGTCAAAGCAAGGAGGAGGCTGCCGGTGAGGGCTGCAAGGCGTTTCATGATGAAGGTGGCTCCGATCGCGCTGGTCTAACAGAAGAGTTTCCTTCATGTTATTGCATTGGTGCGTATTAGTGGCTTTGCGCCGTGCCACTACAGGGCTGCCGCGGGCTCCACGGCGGGGACGGGCGCGGTCAGGGCGCCGTCGCGCATGGTGGCAACGGCATCCGTCATGGGAACAAACTCAGTGTCGTGGGTGACCATGACGGTTGCCACGTTGAACTCGTCGCACACCTCACGCAACAGCCCCACAATGGAGGCGCTGCGTTCATGGTCCAAGGCTGCCGTGGGCTCGTCCACCAACAAGACCTTTGGCTGTGCCATGAGGGCACGGGCAATGTTGACCCGCTGCCGCTGTCCGCCCGAGAGCTGGTGCGGGCGCTTCTTGGCGCAGTCGGCAAGGCCCACCATGTCCAGCAGCTCGTTGGCCCGCACTGCAGCCGTGCGCAAGGATTTGCCCCGCAGGTGGTCCGTTATGGTCAGCTGTTCCGCTGCCGTGAGCGAGGCCAGAAGATTGGGCTGCTGGAAGATGATGCCGACCTTGTCCCGGCGCACCGCCGCCAGTTCCTTCTCCCCCAGGGCCGTGGCATCGATGCCGTCGATCAAGACCAGGCCCGATGTGGGCTTGATCAAGGTGGCGGCAACGGCCAGCAGGCTTGACTTGCCGGAGCCCGAGGGGCCCACCAAGGAGATGAACTGGCCGGGATGGACCGTGAGGTTCACCGAATCCAGGGCCGTCATGATTCCCTCGCCATCGGGGTATTGCAGTGTCACGTTGATCAGATTCAGTGCAGTCATGGGAGTTTCCTTTAGCAAGTCAAGAGGAGAAGAAGGGAGATGGCGGGCTGGGGAGGGCCCACAATTCCGGATGGAGGGTGTGTCTGGGCCCACGCCTGCGAGGGGCCCCATTTGTGGGTCGCTTGCGACCCACAAATGGGGCGCAGGTGGGGCCTAGTTCCCGCCGAGGGCGATCATGGCGTCAACCCGGGTGACCTTGCGGACGGCCAATGCCGCACCAGCCAGGCCCAGCGCCACTATGCCAAGAACGGGCAGCAGCGTGGTTGCCGGGGTCAGCAGGAACGGCGCTGCCTGGGCGGCGAAGATGCCGCCCACCACACCCACCAGTCCGCCGATGCCCGCACCGGCCAGCAGTACCAGGGCGGCCTGGGTCAGCGCGTCGCGGAGAAGGTAGCTGCCGGAGGCACCCATCGCCTTCAGCACGGCGATGTCACGGGTGCGCTGGACCGTCCAAACTGTCAGGAATGCCACGATGACCAGGGCTGAAATGCCGTACAGGAACGCCTGCATCATCATCAGAGACCCGTTCTCGCTCTTGTACCCGCCCAGGCCGGCAAACGATCCGCTGCGCGTGGTGCTGATGGTGCCTGCTGCCGCGTTGGCGGCGTCCGTATCCACAGTGGCGCCCGGCTCAAAGGTCACGGCGAGCACTGTTGCCAGCTGGTCCGGGTCGCTGAGGTGTGCCACCTGCTTCCAGGTGGGCAGCGTGGTCCAGACAACCGAGCTGTGGGAGTACCACTGATCGGGCACGATCCCTGCGACAGTAAGGGAAGTTCCGGCAATGGTGACGGCGTCGCCGGTTGAAAGGGAGAGTTCCTTGGCCACGCTTTCGCCAATGACCACCGTTGTGTCGCTGATGTCCGACGGCGCGATCCCGGCTCCGGCGCCAGGCCCGCCTAGTGCTGGCTCACCAACACCAAACACGGCAACGTTGGCAATGCCCTTGCTGTCACCCGCGCCCTGGAATCGGCTTTGGCTGATGCCCAAAGGAACAACCGAGTTGACGCCCGGGGCCGCAGCCCACTCGTTGAGCTGATCTGCCGTGACCTGGCTTTCGGTGAAGGAAACCTTGGGATCATTCTTGGCCGGGGCGCCGAATACCAGCTGGCTGACGGGGGTGGCGGACCCTTCACCGAGTTGCGCGACGGCGGAGGTGGACTGGTTGCCCAGGCCTGCCGTGAGGCCGGAGAGCAAAACCAGCAGCAGGCTGATCAACGCCACCACGGAGCCCATGAGAGCAAACCGTCCTTTGGCAAAACGGATATCTCTGATGGCGAGGAACATGTGCGACTTCTTTCATATGCCCACACGATGCGGGCTCTTGTGAAGGAGAATTTGCTGGTACCTCCACTGTCCTGCGGATGGGGGGCAAATCCATCGCGGTGTTGGTTGATCCTGCCGCTGCCAAGGGGATGAACCCGGACTCAACCATTTGGTTGACCTGGTGGCGGTTTCCAGCGCCTAAGCTGGTGACATGTCTGCCGTGGAAGTCCCGCCCGTGACAAGTGGAACCATTCTGCGTTTCCTGCGCGTCACCTTGCATGTTGGCTTTGCCGTGCTGCTGGGAGTTGCCGTCATCCGGCTGCTGACCATGGAGTCCGGGCACCACTTGCGGTATTTGTTCCTGGCCCTGGCCCTGCTGCTGGCAGTCGTCTACCTGCTGGGTACGGTGGCCGAGAAGAGATTTTCCGCCGGTGCCACGGCCCGCAATCCAGGACGTTTTGCCGTCCTGTGGCTGGCGGTGATCACTGCCCTGTGGGCCGTGCTCATGATTGGTTCGGTGGAATTTTCCTGGCTGGTTTTCCCCCTGTTCTTTCTGCACCTGCACCTGTTGCCCCGCTGGGCCGGTATCTGCGCAGTTGTGGTCATGACGGCCGGAGTCATCGTGGCCCAGTGGATTTCCACGGGATCCAGCACGCCGCCCCTGCCGGTCATTCTGGGGCCGGTTTTCGGGGCCACCTTTGCCGTGGTGACCTCCAAGGCTTACCGGCTCCTCTATCAGGAGGGTGAAAACCAGCGCCTGGCCGCCGAGGAATTGCGCCGCACCAGGGCCGAGCTATCCGCCACTCAGCACGAGGCCGGCGTCCTGGCCGAGCGGGCCAGGCTTGCCCGGGAGATCCACGACACCTTGGCTCAGGGTTTTTCCTCCATTATTTTGGTGTCCCGTGCGGCGTTGCGCAGTTTGGAATCAGGGGACACTGAATCCACCAAGGAAAGTTTGGCCATGGTGGAGGCAACCGCGGCGGAAAATCTGGCGGAGGCCCGGAACTTTGTGCGCGGACTGTCTTCGCCCGCCCTTGCCGAATCCTCCCTGGTGGAGAGCCTGTCCAGGCTGTGCGAAAAGACCCAGCGCGAGGCGGCCGTGCGTGGGGGGTCGTTGCAGTGCAGCTTCCGCCTGGACGGCGAACCCGTGGACCTGCCGCAACCCTTCAAGGTGACCTTGCTGCGCGCAGCCCAGGCGAGCCTGGCGAATGTCTGGCTGCACGCCCACGCCACGTCCGCCGTCGTCAGTTTGGCATTCTTGGGCACCGAGGTGACTCTTGACGTGTTCGACGACGGCCGCGGCTTTGAGCCCGCGAAGCTTGCGGACACTGTGGGAGCCCGGGCGGACGGGAGCGGCTTTGGTTTGAGATCGTTGCGTGAGCGGGTGGAGGCGCAACGCGGAACCCTGACGGTCGAGTCGGCGCCGGGTGAAGGAACTGTGGTGGCCATCCGGCTGCCACTGGAAGTCAGCGGCACGGAGGGGGAGAGCGCATGAGCGAGATCCGTATTTTATTGGTGGATGACCATCCCGTGGTTCGAGCCGGATTGCGCGCCATGCTCACAGAATTCGAGGGTTTCACGGTGGTGGCGGAGGCGCCGGAGGGAGCCGCCGCCGTCAAGGAAGTGGAACGCCTGCACACTTTGGGTGAGCCCGTGGACGTGGTGCTCATGGACCTGCAGATGGGCAGTGGCATGGATGGGGTCAGTGCCACCAAGGCCATCAAGGCGTTGCCGGATGCGCCTCCTGTCCTGATTTTGACCACTTACGACACGGACTCCGACATTCTGGCTGCCGTGGAGGCCGGGGCCAGCGGGTACATGCTAAAGGATGCCCCGCCGGAACAAATTCGTGGAGCCGTGCAGTCGGCGGCCGCGGGACAAACGGCATTGGCACCCGAGGTTGCCGCAAGGCTCATGGGAAGAATTCGCAACCCGGCCCCCGCCCTGTCCGCCAGGGAAGTGGAACTGGTGGAGCTGCTGGCCACAGGAATGAGCAACAAGGCCATTGCCAAGGCCCTCTTCATCTCCGAGGCAACCGTGAAAACTCATCTGGTGCACATCTACGACAAATTGGGTGTGGACAACCGCACGGCTGCCATCGCCGTTGCCGTGGCGCGGCGGATTATCCGCAGCGCCGGATCCTAGCCTGAGATTGACGGGCGAGGCTTTCGTCTTAAAAGTCCCATTTCGGCTTCATGGATGCAGCGAAGCCAAAGATGACTTACAGTGTGATATGCATAACATTTGTGCGGAATAGTTAGAAGTAACGTTCGGTTATGAAATCTTGTGTTTTTTTGTAAAAACGCTGTTTGCTTTTGAGGATGCGGCGTATGCTCATCACTATCTTGTGCAAGGAAGCAGGGGGACTCCCGAGTGAAATTTTCACCAGGCAAATCACGGCCCTATCAGTTGAGCATGGCGGTTGTCTGCACTCTCTTGGCATCGGGCGGATTTGTAGGGGCGGGCTATGTTGGCACGTCCACGGCTGACGCCGAGGCTGCCCTGAGCGGCCAAAATCTGGTCCGGACGGCCAAGACCTTCGAAGAGACCACGCCCGTCGGGTTTGATTCCTTTGCGGCCCAGGGACTCGGGGTGAAAATCTCCTTCGCCAACACCTTGATTCTGGCCAAGAAGCCTGCCGCCAAAAAGGTTTTTGACTTGACGGACCCCAATGGCAATACGCCGCACCTGGGGCGAACCGTCAATGCCATGCGAGGGGACATTCCGGAAGTCTCCGCTGAGCTGATGTCCAAGGTTCGCAAGGATATCCTTGCTGCGGCTTACCAGGGCCTGGGCCACAGCTATGTCTGGGGCGGCACCAGCTTTGAAAATGGCTGGGACTGTTCCGGTTTTGTGCAGTGGGCCTATGGCCAGGCTGGCGTGGGATTGCCACGGACTGAGCAGTGGCTGCCCATGGTGGAAACCAACAATCCCCAACCAGGTGACATAGTGGTCCAAAATCCCGATGGCCCCAATCACTGGTCGCACATTGGGATTTACATTGGTGGCGGCAAGATGATCAGTGCGCTGAATCCCTCGGTGGGAACCATTTTGCACACGCCTGCATCCACCAGCAGTTCCTCGACGTACTTCACCATGGCCGTGTTTGCCGCTGCCGATGAAAAGGCCAAGGCCCAGGCCGCCAAGGACAAGGCCACCTCAACCTCTAGTGCCAGCGCGAGCCCCACTGCCAAACCCAGCTCCGCCAAGCCCACCGCTAAGCCCACCCCTAGCGCACCCGGCACCACCCCACCGGCGACGACAGCCCCGGGAACCACGCCGGCAACAACCCCGCCAACCACGCCCCCGGCGACGACAGCCCCGGGAACCGCGCCGGCAACAACCCCGCCGGCGACCATACCGGCGACAACGGATCCGGCGACCGCGCCTCCTGTCACGCTTGATCCCACACCGGAAGCAACGAGTGCTGCGGCGGCACCCCCGCCCACCACGACTGGTGCGCCCGCCTCCGAGCCCGTGGCAGAGGTCCCCTCGCCGGCTGTGACTGAACACCTGAGCACCCCGGCGATCGAACCGCGGGCCACGGAAAGCTCCTTGCCCACCCCGTAGCGTTTCCGTCGGAGGTCTTGGGCGCGGCGCCTGCCACCAGCATTTGGCTGGGGCTGGCGCCGCACCCTTTTAATCGCAACAAGTGTGTTCTCAATGCGTCTTCGTTACGTCACAAAAACTTATGTTATGGATCACAATGGGCATTGCACTTGACCTACGTCACATTTCTAATGATTGTTAATGAGTGTTTGGCTAATTAATTAGTCATAAATCATCGCTCAGCGCCGAAAGAGAGTTCATATGACATTGCTCCATGAGTCGAGTCCCGCGCCATCGCCGGTGAAACCGCCCGGGCGTAAGGGCATGGGCCGCCGGGCCGCGGCCGTTGCGCTGGCCGGGCTTCTAGCTGCAGGAACACTTCCCGCCCTGGCCCTGTCCCCAGCGGCCGTCGCTGCCCCCGGGACTCCCATTGCGGCGTCGAATATCAAGGCCGAAGTTGCTGTGGACAGCAGCGGAACCACCCTGGGTGCCATCGCCTCCTTTGCCCAGGCCAACAACGTTGTCACGCTGACCCCCGCCAAGGGCGCCATCCGAGTGACGTTCCTTGACGATGGCAACTTCCGCCTGGAAGCCACCCCCACAGGAACATTCTCCGATCCGGCTAACACGCCTGAATCCCCGGCCGATCCCACGCGCACAGCGGACATTGTGATTGGTGCAGACCAGTTCACCAAGGGCGCCGTGACGGTCACCGATGCGGCGGGCGTGATCACCATGGCCACGGCCAAGGTCAAGCTGGAGGCCAACAAGGCAACGGGCGCCTTCACGCTCAAGCGCGCCGACGGCACCATCGTGTGGCAGGAATCCTCGGCACTCTCCTTTGGTGCGGACACCACCACGCAGTCGCTGACACCCCGTACTGGGGAGCAGTTCCTCGGTGGCGGCATGCAGAACGGCCGTGTAGTCCACACCGGATCCACCATCAACATCTCCAACAACTTCAACTGGGCAGACGGCGGCCACCCCAACGCTGTTCCGTACTACATGACAAGTGCCGGCTACGGCGTCCTGCGGAACACCTTCGCCCCGGGTTCTTACACCTTCACCGCGAAGGAAACCACAACCCACAGGGAAAAGCGCTTTGACGCGTACTACTTTGTTGGTGACTACAAGCAGAGCCTTGATGGTTACACCAAGCTGACCGGCCGCCCCAACCTGCCGCCCGTCTACGGTCTGGAGTACGGCGACGCCGACTGCTACAACCGTTCGAGCCCCACATACAGCTCCTCCGGTTACAACAGCGGCCCCACACCCAAGCAGGTCACCTTTGACGCGCTGGTGACGGCCAAGGAATTCAAGACCAAGGACATGCCTGCCGGCTGGATGATTGTCAACGACGGCTACGGCTGTGAATACACGCCCGACCCCGCTGGCTATGACAAGAACGCCCCCTACAACCCGGTCAACCCGGACAAGGGCCTGGGTGGCACAGTGAAGGCCATCAAGGCCGAGGCCGACTTGAAGACGGGCCTGTGGACGCAGCGCTCACTGACCGCCCAGCCCGCCGAGGTTGGCAACGACGGCATCGCCATGCGCAAGCTGGATGTTGCCTGGGTGGGTGCAGGCTACCGCCTGGCCCTGACCGGCTGTGAGTCGGCAAAGTCCGGCATCGAGACGTACTCCGCAGGGCGCGCCAACACCCTCATGGTTGAGGGCTGGGCCGGTTCCCAACGCTGCGGCGTGCAGTGGACGGGTGACCACTCGGGAAACCTTGACCAAGGCCGCTGGGGCGTTTCGGCGCTGGCTGGCGCCACCAACTCCGGCCAGGCATTCACCACCTCGGACGTTGACGGCATCTTCGGCGGCAGCGCCGAAAGCTACGTCCGCGACCTGCAGTGGAAGGCCTTTGCTCCCGAGCTGTACTCCATGAGCGGTTGGGCGCCCACCGACAAGCGCCCGTGGCTCTATGGCGACACCGCCACCGAGATCAACCGCAAGTACCTGCAGATGCGCCAGGAACTCATGCCGTACATCTACTCGCTGGCAGTGGATTCCAGCAATGACGGTGTGGGCATGATGCGCACCATGCCGCTGGAATTCCCCAACGATCCGCTCTCCTACACCAAGGAAGCCGAGACCCAGTTCTTCCTGGGCCGCGACTACCTGATCGCCCCCATTTCCACCAGCACCCCTGTCCGCAACGGCATTGTCCTGCCCAGCGGTTCACAGTGGGTTGACTACTGGTCCGGCACCATCTACGAAGGCGGCCAGGTCCTCAACGGCTACAACGCCCCCCTCGAGAAGCTGCCCATGTTCGTCCGCGCCGGCGCCGTGGTGCCGCAGGGCGAAATTGCCCGCAACGCATCGCTGGTCCCGGAAAACTCGGCCATCACGGTTGACGTCTACCCCTCGGGCAGCTCCTCGTTCACCATGAATGAGGATGACAAGGTCACCCGCGAATACAAGAACGGCAAGTCCAGCAAACAGGAATTCAAAGTCACCGCACCCGCCAAGAATGGCGGCGACGTTGTTGTCACCATTGGCAAGCGCGACGGCGACTACGCCGGCAAGGCTGCCACCCGCCCCTACAAGCTGGATGTCCACAGCGGTTCACAGCCCTCGGCCGTGACCGTTGGGGCCACCACTCTCACCAAGCTTGCAGACGCTGCCGCCTTCAAGAGCGCCACCACCGGCTGGTACTTTAACGCTGCCGAGGCTGGCGGAACGGTGCACGTCAAGGCTGGCGACGTTGCAGCAACCGCAACCGCCACGGTGACCCTGAAGGCCACCTCGGCCGTGGGCGGCACTGATTCGGATGCAAAGGCTGCCCAGGTGGTTGTGAACTTGGACGAGAAGGTCTTCCAGGGTCAGAAAACAACTGCTTCCATGGTCTTCACCAACACTGGCAGCAACGCCAAGACTAATGTTGTCATCTCGCCGGTACTGCCCGCGGGCTGGACCATGAGCAACGCCCAGGGCGCAACCGCGGCCTCTGTTGCACCGGGCGCCAGCGTCCAGGCGACCTTTGACCTGGTGCCGGGGGCTGCCTCGGCAGCCGGGCAGCAGAGCATCGGTGCCAAGGCCAGCTACAAGGACTCCAAGACAGTGGCCCAGGAAGTCACCGGCGCCAACCAAATGTACATTGCCTACGGTTCACTGGCAGGTGCCTTCAACAACATCTCCGTCACCACGGCCAACGGTGCATTCGCCAATAAGTTGGGCAACTTCGACGGCGGCGGAGCATCCTTTAGCTCCGATCAGCTCAAGACAGCAGCGGTCCCCGTTGGCGGAGTCACCCCCGGATCCACTGTCACAGTTGACGGGGGCCTGGCCACAGAGATCAACTACACCTGGCCGGCCGCAGGAGCCGACAAGAACAACGCTGTTGCCTTGAACGGACAGACAGTTGCCTTGACCGGCAAGGGCACCGACCTGGCCATTCTTGGCTCGGCCGCCGCCGGATCGGGTGTCAGCCCCGAGCTGACCATCAGCTACAAGGATGGCACCGTACAAAAGCAGAGCCCGTACTTCCCCAACTGGCTCCCGCAGGGTGACACCAAGGGTGCCAAGGTGGCCATCAAGGCCATGGGCCGCAACAGCCAGACCCAGGCAACCAACCCGGAGTACACCAACACCGGCTACCAGATCTACTCAGCCACAGTGCGCCTGCTCCCCAACAAGGAACTGGCCTCAGTGCAGCTCCCGGTTGCGGAGAACGTCAAGTTCTTCGACTGGAAGGTTGCGAACTTCCCGCTGCCCACAGCGCCGAACAAGGACACCTTTGCCTCCGATCTGACGGCCGTCAGCAGCACCAACGGTTACGGCGTCATTGGCAAGGATGTTGTCAACAAGGACGCGGCCAACTCGCCGGATGTTCCCCTGACAATCATTGACAAGACAGACGCTGCCAACCCGAAGACCAGCACCTACGCGAAGGGCCTGGGCGTCCACGCGGCGTCGAACCTGAACTACTACGTAGGTGGCCAGTGCAGCCGCTTCACCAGCTTTGTGGGCCTGGAGGGCAACTTCCAGGGCAAGATCATCTTCACAGTTATTGGCGACGGCAAGCAGCTCTACCAGAGCCGCACATTTACCAGCGGTTTCGCCCCCGAGAAACTTGACCTTGACCTGACGGGCGTCTCCTACGTGGAACTGAAGGTTGATCCGACCTCCGCAGGTGCCATCAACGGCGCCCACGGTGTGTGGGGCGATGCCAAGTTCACCTGTGCGGAGCCCGCACCGGCTGACACGGTTGCCCCCGCAACCACTGCCACGGCCACCCCGGCCACCCCGGCTGCCACCGGCTGGTACACGACGGCGCCGAAGGTCACCCTGGGTGCAACTGACAACGTCGGTGTTGCCAAGACCGAATACCAGATCGGTTCAGGTCCCTGGACCACGTACACGGCGGCAGTGACCCTCCCCGAAGGTGTCAGCAGCTTCAAGTACCGTTCCAGCGATGCGGCGGGCAACGTTGAAACAGTCAAGGCCACAGCCGATTTCAAGGTGGACACCCAGGTGCCCGTGGTGTCGGCAGCTGTGGACGCCAAGGTCCGCACCGTCACCCTGACGGCCACTGATTCCGGTTCGGGTATTGCCGCCGTGGAATACTCCACTGACGGTGGCACCACGTGGAAGGCCTACACGGCCGCCATCAAGGCAGCCGACAGCGGAGTATCCGTTGGCTACCGTGCCACTGACAAGGCGGGCCTGCGTGCCTCCTCAACAGTTGATGCTGTTGTGGCACCCGTGGAGACGCCGGAACCGGCCGCTCCGAGCCTGTCGGCACCCGCCAAGGCAGTTGCCGGAGGGTCCATCAGTGTCAGCGCCAAGAACCTTGCGGCTGGCGAATCCTACGAACTGTGGATTCACTCCGAGCCGATCAAACTGGCAACGGGCAAGGCTGGTGCCAACGGCACGCTTACGCTGACTGCAACCATCCCGGCAGCCCTGGCTGCCGGAGCACATGAGCTGACCCTGGAGCAGGGCGGCACCGTCCTGGCCCGCACAGCCGTTGTGGTCACCGCTGCAGCTATTGGTCCCAAGCCCACCGCTCCGGCAACGTCCAAGCCCACTACACCGGCAACGACAGCCCCGGCCGGCAACGGCAGCAACACCGGAAGCAACAACTCCGGAGACTTGGCCAACACCGGCGCCAAGGTCCTGCTTCCGGCAGCCCTGGCCCTGCTCCTGGTGCTGGGAGGTGCCGGCGCGCTGGTGGTCACCCGCCGCCGTCGGACATAAACCGCCCTGCATGACTAGGTGGAAGTAAGGATGGGCCCGTTCGCATGGCGCGGACGGGCCCATCCCTTGTCTATGCACGCAGTCTGTTGCCTAGTTGCCGCGTTGCAGAAAGCTGAGTACGGCCAGCACGCGGCGGTGATCGTCGGTGCTTTGGTGCAGGCCCAGCTTGGCGAAGATGGCGCTGATGTGTTTTTCCACGGCGCCGGCGCTGACCACCAGGGACTTGGCGATCCCGGCATTCGTAAGGCCCTGGGCCATCAGCTCCAGCACCTGGGACTCCCGGGGGCTGAGGGAGTTAATCGGATCGGCCACGCCGCGATTGGCCAGCAGCGCGCTGATGACCTCGGGGTCAATCACCGTTGCCCCCGCCGCCACCCGCCCAATGGCGTCCGTGAAGTCAGCAAAACGGGCCACCCGGTCCTTGAGCAGGTAGCCCAGGCCGGCGCCGTCGGGGGCTCCCGCCAGCAGCTCGCGGGCATAGCTTAGCTCCACGTACTGGGAGAGGACCAGGACGGCAACCGAGGGAAAGCTCCGGCGCACCTCGATGGCCGCCCGGAGCCCCTCGTCCCGGTGCGAGGGAGGCATCCGCACATCCGTAATCAGCAGATCGGGAACGTGCTCGGCAACGGCGCGCAGCAGCGCCTCGCCGTCGCCCACTGCTGCGCACACCTGCGCGCCGGTCTCTTCGAGCAAACGGACAAGGCCCTCACGGAGCAGTACGGAATCTTCAGCTAGGACAACACGCATGGTTTTAGGGTAGCTGGTGGCAGCAGGGTTCAATCGCCCAGCGGGATGCTGGCCCGCAGCGTGGTGGGGCCGCCCTCGGGACTGACGATCTCCAGGGAACCGTCCACGCCGGACAGCCTGTCCACCAGGCCGGCCAAGCCGTGTCCCTTGCCCACGTGTGCGCCGCCTATTCCGTTGTCCTGGACCTCGATCAGCAATTCTGCCGGGTCCGCTGTGACCGAGACTGTGGCCGTGGTGGCCCCAGAATGCTTGGACACGTTGGCCAATGCTTCGGAGACCACAAAGTACGCGGCATTCTCGGCACTTTCAGCCAACCGGGTGCCATGCTCAAGGTTGCCCCGGACGGCCACGGGGACGGCTGACTTGGCGGCCAGCGACTCCATGGCAGCCCGCAAGCCCCTGTCCGCCAGCAGTGGCGGGGCAATGCCACGGGACAACGACCGGAGTTCGGCCAGTGCTTCCCGGCTTTGTTCGAGGGCGCCGTCCATGAGATCGCGGGCAGCGGCAGGATCCGTATCCATGCGCCGCTGGGCGGCCTCAACATCCATCTGCAACCGGATGAGGCGCTGCTGGGGACCGTCGTGCAGGTCCCGCTCTATCTTGCGCAAAGTGTTGGCTTCTTCCGAAACTACTTGCGCGCGGCTGGCAGCCAATTCCTCGCTGCGGGCGCGCAATGCGGCATTCTCATTGGTGAGCAGCCCGCGGGCCAAGGCGGCATCGGTCGCGGCCAGCAGGTGGGTCACGAATGGCAGGGTCACAAGAAAAGTGACACCGTAGGCCAAACCCAGCCAGTCCTCGGCTGCTGCGGGGCTGATCCCCAGCAGGTGGTCCAGCCCGATCAATTCCGCCAGTGGAATGTTATCTGCCGGCAGGAAGCGCCCCCAGAACCATTGGGTCAGTCCGCCAAGTGCTGCGGCGAGCCAGGTGATGGCAACGCTGAAGGCGGCGGTGCGGAAGCCAAACGACACTACTGTTCCGTGGATCGTATCTTTCCACAGCTGCGGATCCGCCAGGCTCCTAAACATGCCGCCAATGGTACGTTTTGTTTGCTCTTTGTAGTGCACTGGTGGCACATCGCCAGCCCAGCGTGCCAGCATGGCTCGGTTGATGATGGCGAACCAGCGGGCAACGGCCAGGCACAGCAGCAGGATGGGCAAGCCAATCCAGATGATGAGCGTGGAGACCCCCAAAGAAAACAAGGTCACCAGAACTATGAAGGAGACCAAGGAAACGAAGAAGCCGGGCAGGATGTAGAGAAGGTCATTTACGATCTGGCGCCAGGTGGCAGGGCGCAGGATCAGCCACGATTTACGGGCAAGGGGGCTAGCTGAGTTGTTCATCATTCCATCCTTGCCGCGGTGTTGTCCGGAAACCATCATGCCACCGGGCCAATGCAGGGTGGGGATATCCCCACCTGCCCCCAGCATCGTGCCGCATGCGCCTCATGCGCCTAATGCGCCTAATGCGCCTGCCGAACGGGCAGTTGATGTTGATGTTTGTGCCCAACATCAACATCAACTGCCCGTTCGCGGGGCAAGGGAGGGCGCCGCCGTCGACCGTTCGGCGGAGAGCAGCGGGGATGGGAGAATTGCTGGGTGGGACATATAGACGTTGCAAACATTGACTACTTCCTCTCCGACGGCCGGCAGCTGCTCAACGGGGTGAACTTTCGCGTCGCCGACGGCACCAAGACGGCCCTGATTGGCCCCAACGGCACCGGCAAGACCACCCTGCTGCGCATCATCTGTCAGGACATCAAACCGGATGAGGGGGCTGTTTCACGCTCGGGCACCATGGGTGTCATGCGCCAGTTTGTGGGGCAGGTGCGCGACGACAGCACCGTGCGGGACCTGCTGCTCTCCGTGGCCTCGGCCAACATTGCCGCCGCTGGCAAGGCTGTTGACGATGCCGAACTGGCCATGATGGAGCGCGACGACGAACCAAGCCAGATGGCGTACGCCCAGGCGATCGCCGACTGGGGCGACGTTGGCGGCTACGAAATGGAAACCACTTGGGACGAAGTGACCATGGCCGCCATGGGTGTGGACTTTTACACGGCCCAGTACCGCAAGGCCTCCTCGCTCAGCGGCGGTGAGCAGAAGCGCCTAGTGCTGGAAGCGTTGTTCTCCGGACCCGACGAGGTCCTGCTGCTGGATGAGCCGGACAACTACCTGGACGTGCCCGGCAAGCGCTGGCTGGAAGCGAAAATGGCTGCCTCCGACAAATCGGTGCTGTTTGTCAGCCACGACCGTGAGCTGCTGGCCAACGCCGCGGACAGGATTGTCACGCTGGAACCGGGCATCAATGGCGCCTCAAGCTGGACCCACGGCGGCGGCTTTGAGTCCTATGTGAAGGCCCGCGAGGACCGCAACGCCCGCTTTGAGGAGCTGCGCAAGCGCTGGGACGAGGAGCACATCAAGCTCAAGGAACTCGTCAACATGTACAAGACCAAGGCCGCGTTCCGCTCCGACATGGCCAACAGGTACCAGGCCGCGCAGAGCCGTCTGGCGCAGTTCCTGGATAAGGGCCCGCCGGAGGCCCTGCCCATTGAGCAGAACGTGAAGATGCGGCTCAAGGGCGGGCGCACAGCCAAGCGCGCCATTGTGGCCACCAAGCTTGAACTCACGGGGCTGATGAAGCCGTTCACCACCGAGATCTGGTTCGGTGACAGGGTGGGTGTCCTGGGCTCCAACGGTTCAGGAAAATCACACTTCCTGCGGCTTCTGGCGGCCGGCGGCTCGGATCCGGACAAGGAACACGAGCCCGTGTCCGACGTCGACATTGCCCACGTGCCGCACGAGGGCAAGGTGAAGCTGGGTGCCCGTATCCGGCCCGGCTTCTTTGCCCAGACACATGCCCGGCCGGACCTGTTGGGCAGGACCCTGCTGGATATTTTGCACCGCGGGGACGAGCACCGCTCGGGGCTAGGCCGCGAAGCCGCCGCTGGTGCACTGGACCGCTACGGCCTGGCGTCCAGTTCCGAGCAGAAGTACGATTCTCTCTCCGGTGGACAGCAGGCGCGGTTCCAGATCCTGCTGCTGGAGCTCTCCGGCGCCACGCTTCTGCTGCTTGATGAGCCCACCGACAACCTCGACCTGCACTCGGCCGAGGCGTTGGAGAAGGCGATCGACTCCTTCGAGGGAACGGTGCTGGCCGTGACCCACGACCGCTGGTTTGCGCGGTCCTTTGACAGGTTCCTCGTGTTCGGTTCAGACGGCAAGGTGTACGAATCCGAAGAGCCCGTGTGGGATGAAAAGCGGGTTGAGCGAGCCCGCTAACCTTCTTTGGCAACTGACCCGCAGAAAACGGCGAAAATCACGGTAAAACCGTGAGTTTTCGCCGTTTTCTGCGGGTCAGTTGAGGTTTTGTGGCGTTAGAACTGGGCGAACGTCTTTTTGGCCAGGCCGAAGGAGATGGTCATGCCAATTCCGCTGGTGACGGAGACGGCGGTGACATTGGGGGCGACGTCCCTGATCAGGAAGCTTTGCTGCGG
Source organism: Arthrobacter sp. HLT1-20 (assembly GCF_054510895.1). Lineage (NCBI taxonomy): Bacteria > Bacillati > Actinomycetota > Actinomycetes > Micrococcales > Micrococcaceae > Arthrobacter > Arthrobacter sp. HLT1-20. Next base: position 15,628 of record NZ_JBTNDR010000028.1, read on the forward strand.
GCTTGAGGCGTAGATGCCCTGCCAGCGTTGCAGGACCGTGTAATTGCCCATGCCCAGAAGCTTGCTGGCGGCGTTCAGCAGGGTGTCCTGGGTTGGTTCACTCAGGAAGGGATCCTGGGTGGTTTCGGTGTGGTGGCTGTCTCCCATCAGCAAGGTGCCGTCGGGGCGCTGGGTCAGCATCACATTGGCGTCAATGGCCAAAAGCTCCGGGCTGCTGGCGGCCAATTCCTTCTTGAGCTCCGCGGCGGCGGCCGTTTCAGCGAACGCCGGGTAGCGCAGCATGGAGGTGCCCGTCAGGACGGCGCGCCTGATGGTCAGCGGCGCCGCCGGGCGCACCAGTGCCATCTGCAAGGAGCAGCGGTTCACCTCAAAAGGTTCGGCCACCTCCGGGTGCACGTAGTCGAGGTCATGCCCAACGCACACAATGACCCGCGAGGCCGTGCGTGTGCCGCGGGAGGTGCGCACCGTGACGTTGGTCCGGTGGGAGGTCCCGGCGTCGAACACGGCACCTGAAGCGGACCCGTCACCATCGGTGCCGAAGTACGAGGTGCGCCACGAGAAGGTGACATTGGGCTGCTTGGCCAGCCAGGCGGCCAGCTTGGCGACCGCCTCACGCGGATCCACCCGGATGTCATCTTGGATCAGGGCGCCGGCCAAAATTGCCGGATCCCCGTGGCCGGAGAGCTCTTGGCGGACCTGGGCCGCCTTGATCAGCTGCACCTGCTCGGAGCCGCGCGTGGCAGAAAGCTCCTCGAGGACGGCAAGCTCCGCACTGCTGCGGGCCACGGCCAGGCCGCCTGACTCCACGGAGAAGAACCCCGCCAGCTCACTGTGACGCAGCCAGCCTTCACGGGCCACCGCGGCAAGCTCACGCAGTTCACCTGATTGGGCGCCCACGCAGCAGTGCCCGAAGTTGCGGATGGAGGCGCCCACGGCCCGGGTGTCCCGGTCAATGATGTGCACACTCAGGCCGCGGGCAACGGCCTCGGCGGCGTGCGCCAGCCCGGTGATGCCGGCTCCCACAATCAAGACATCTGTGGGCTGAAAGTTGGTTCTGGATTGGTTCATGGGAACGACTGTGCCGTGGCGGGCGGAAGCAAATCAAGTGAAATGCGCACTTGTATTGACAAGTTCTTTGACGGTTCATTTTGGCACCCAAACGTTTACCGTTTGTTCAACGAGAGAGCCGGAATTTAGCGGATTCTGGCCATTTTCCACTTGTACACTCAAGGTATGAAAATGGCCATGCACCAACAACTTCGGGATGAATTCAGGCACCGGATTGACTCCGGGAGCTGGCCCGAGGGCCAGCCTGTGCCGTCCGAGGCCGTGCTGTGTCAGGAGTTTGGGGCGTCCCGTGGGCCCGTCCGCCAGGCACTAGCCGCCCTCCGCCTGGACGGCGCCATTTCGGGCGGCCGGGGCAAGCCTCCGGTGGTGCGCCCCGCAGTGATTTCCCAGTCGGTGGAGACGTTCCTGTCTTTCACCCAATGGGCCGAATCCATGGGCAGGGTGCCGGGGCAGCAGACACAGGAAATCACCCGCAGGCCAGCCGGCGCCCTGGTTGCCGAACAGCTGGGGCTGCGGGCTGGCGACCCTGTGGTGACCCTGCTGCGTCTGCGCCTGCTCGACGGCGAACCGGCCATGGTGGAGCGCTCACATTTTGTGCCCGCAGCTGGCCGGGCGCTCTTCGACTTTGACACCGACTCCGGCTCAACGTTCAGTTACCTTCTAAGCGCCGGTGTGGACCTGCACAGTGCCAGGCACACCATTGATGCCGTGGCCGCTGACCCGGTCGACGCCGGACTGTTGGGTATTGCCGTGGGCGCACCCTTGCTGCGGGAACGGCGCGTGACATTTTCCAGCACCGGCGACCGGTTGGAGTATGCCGATGACAGGTACCGGCCGGAACTTGCCAACTTCATGATCAACAACACCCTGCACAGCCGGACCCCCGTGGCCCGCGTCCAAGCACCACCACTTTCTACGGAATGAGCACCATGATTGAACTCGCCGTCTTTGACATGGCCGGAACCACCGTTGACGACCACGGGATTGTCTACGTTGCTCTGCAGGACGCCGTTGAGGAAACCGGGGCAGCGGTGGCTGCCGCCGATCTGCAGGAATGGATGGGTGCGGACAAGGTCAGCGCCATCACAGCGTTGATGGCGCTGGGCGGCCAGGAAGCAACGGAGCCGCGCGTGGCCGCAGCGTTTGTGCGCTTCCGTGAAATCCTGGCCGAACGGTACGCAGCAACACCTCCCGTGGCCCTGCCTGGCGTTGCCGCAGCCATAGCTACGCTGCGGGCGCGCGGCATCAAGGTTGCCCTGACCACGGGATTTGACGACGACGTTGCCTACCCCCTGCTGGAATCGCTGGGCTGGGCAGTGGGCGCCGGTGCCGGCTCCACCGTTGACGCGGTGGTCACCACCTCAGACGTCTCGGCCGGCCGCCCAGCCCCCTACATGATTCACCGCGCCATGGAAAAGACCGGCGTGATCAATGTGCGCACGGTGCTGGCAGCCGGTGACACCGTGGTTGATGTGCAGGCCGGACGCAACGCCGGCGCCATCTCGGTGGGTGTCCTGACCGGCAAATTGAGCCGGACCGAACTGTCCGCCCATTCACACGACTACATCCTTACGGGAGTGGTTGAAGTACCCGAACTGGCCGAAACCCAGCTGCCCGCCTAGGCATCCGGCCGGGAAGGCCGCACTAGAGTGGTCATAAGGAATTTTGCCGACCATCGTTAGAAAAGTGCCGCCATCATGAATCAGCAGGCTGTCCGCTCCGCGGCCATTGCCACCTTTGCCGTCTTTGCCATCAACGGCTTTGTGTTTGCCAGCTGGGCTGCGCGCATCCCTGCCGTAACCAGGATCCTTGACTTGAGCGCTGGCGAGATGGGTATGTTGCTGCTGACCATTGCCGCCGGTTCCGTGGTGGCGTTACCCCTTGCCGGTTCCGTGGTGGCGAGGATTGGCACGGCGAGCACGGTGCGGACCGGCGGGTTTACGGCTGCCACCGGCGGGCTGATTGTTGCGTTCGCCCTGTCCCAGGGCTCCGTGGCGATGACGGCTGCGGGGCTCATCTTCTTTGGTGTGGGCATTGGCCTGTGGGATGTGGCCCAAAACATTGAGGGCGCGGACGTGGAACGGCATTTGGGCCGGACCATCATGCCGCAATTCCACGCCGGCTTCAGCGGCGGGGCACTTCTGGGTGCACTGGTGGGGGCCGGGTTGTCCGCCATCAATGTCAGCATGTCCTGGCATCTGGTCGCCATTGTGGGTCTGGTCAGCATTGCGATGCTGCTGGCCCCCCGCCACTTCCTGCCAGAACACCCGGGGGACGCAAGCCAAGTCTCCACAGGTGGAGAGCCCGTGCCGGCAGTTGCCAAGGGCCGCAGCGCCTGGACTGAGAAGCGCACACTGCTGGTGGGCCTGGTGGTGTTGGGTGCCGCCCTCACCGAAGGCGCCGCGAACGACTGGATCGCCAAGGCCTCGGTGGACGGGCTCGGCACCACGGAAGCCGGCGGGGCCATCATGTTTGCCGTTTTTGTTGCCTCCATGACCCTGTTCAGGTTCTTCGGCGGCCGGTTCATCGACAGCTACGGCCGGGTCCCTGTGCTGTACTTCAGCCTTGGCGCAGCCCTTGCCGGTCTGATCACCTTTGTGCTGGCCCCCAACATGCTGGTGGCAGGCGTGGGCGCCGTGTTCTGGGGGGCCGGGGCAGCCATGGGCTTCCCCATGGGCATGTCTGCGGCGGCCGACGATCCGGCCCGGGCAGCGGCAAGGGTCTCCGTGGTATCGACCATTGGCTACGTCGCCTTCCTAGCCGGCCCGCCCCTGCTGGGTTTCCTTGGCGACCATGTCACCATTCGCTGGGCATTGCTGGCCATCGGTGTTGCCATCGTGGCCTCCATCCTCACAGCACCAGCCGCCAAACCGCTGGCTGAGTCGGAGTTCGAACCGGCCACGCGCTAGGGACCAGAAATATTCCCGTCGGGGTATTTATTCCGCATGGTTGACCAGAGCAGGAGGGTGAGTCCAACCCCCAGCAGTGCCCCGGCAATGGTGTCCGAGGCCCAATGGGCGCCAAGGTAGGTTCGGCTGTACATCATGGCGACGCTCAAAATGGCGCCGCTGATCCATATCCACAGCTTGCCCAGCACGACGGCGGTGGTCACCGCAGCGGCCACCGTGCCGCTCACATGCCCTGAAGGGTATGAGCCGGAGTCCACATGCACCAGGCGGTCCGCCGGCCTGGGCCGGGCCACCAAAAATTTGATCAAATGGGTGAGCCCCAGGGCGGCAAGATTGGCCACGGCAACAAAGAGCGCCAGCCGCCGGTGGCGCCGGATCAACACCAGAACCAGCACTGCGCAGTAAATGACCATCCCGGTGTTGCCCACGAAGTTCAGGACCACGTTCACCGAGGTGAGCCACGGTGTCCGCGAGTCCAGCATGAGGTGGTTCCAGCCGGCGTCGAGCCCTTGAAAAGGCGGGTTGTTGCCTGAGGCCAAGACCACCACGGCCCCGACAAGCAGGATGGCCAACGCTGGTATCGAAACCTGCAACAAGCGGGTACGTGGCCAATCCAGCGGGCGCAGGGTGGAAGGTGGCAGAGTTTGAGTGGGCATCACGCCATTCTATGGTGCCGTCTTGGGAACAATTGTCAGCTTCGGCATCATCCAAAGGGACGACCCGCACTGGACCCTGATTCATCCCTGAGGTAGACGAAAAAGCCGAAGCCGGTGCGTACTGTGGTTATAGATTCGCAATCCGGTCTGCAATGGCCCGGAGATCATCCAAAGGGGATGTCCACATGATTGAGGCAGTAAACCTGGCCAAGCACTACGGTGCCAAGACAGCCGTTGGCGGTGTCACCTTCACGGTCAAACCAGGGCTGGTCACAGGCTTCCTGGGCCCGAACGGTGCCGGCAAGTCCACCACCATGCGCATGATCGTGGGCCTGGACAAGCCCTCGGCCGGCACGGTGACCGTCAACGGCAAGCGGTACGCCGAGCACCGCGACCCCCTGCACCAGGTGGGTGCACTGCTCGACGCCAAGGCAGTGCACACCTCCCGCAGCGCCTACAACCACTTGCTGGCCATGGCGGCAACTCACAACATCCCCACCAGCCGCGTCAATGAGGTCATCGACATGACCGGGCTGGCCCCCGTCGCCAAGAAGAAAGCCGGCGGATTCTCCCTCGGCATGGGACAGCGTCTGGGTATTGCCTCGGCCCTGCTGGGCGATCCGCAGACCTTGATCCTGGATGAGCCCGTGAACGGCCTGGACCCCGAAGGCGTGCTGTGGGTGCGCAATTTGGCCAGGCACCTGGCTGCGCAGGGCAAGACTGTGTTCCTGTCCTCCCACCTCATGAGTGAAATGGCGCAGACGGCGGACCACCTGATTGTGATTGGCCGCGGCCAGATCATTGCCGACGCCCCCATCGCCGAGATCCTGGCGGGCACGCACCAGGCCAAGGTGCGGGTCCGCACCGCCGAGGTCACCCGCCTGAGCCAATTGCTGGGCGGCAGCGGCGTCAAGGTTGAATGCCACGAGAACGAGACCCTTGAGGTGTCCGGTCTGGATGCCCGTCAAGTGGCCACGATTGCCATGGACAACAGGGTGCTGGTCTATGAACTGACACCGCTGACAAACTCGCTGGAAGAGGCGTACTTCAACCTCACCAAGGACGCGGTGGAGTACCACTCACAAGATTTTACTGACAACGCGCCCGTTCCGGCCGCTGTGAAGGGACGCTAACAATGAGTACTGCGACGATTTCCGCACCCCAGCGTGCGGGCCGCGGGTCCGTGACGTTTACTGGGGTGCTGCGCAGCGAATGGATCAAGTTCCGGTCCCTGCGCTCAACCCAGCTTTTGCTGGTCTTCACCTTCGTGGCCGTGGTTGGCGTGGGCGCCCTGGCTGCCTGGCTGCGAGGCATCTTCGTTGACGCCATCATGGGTGGCGGCGGCCCGGCGGGTCCCGGCTCCGGCACGGCTGAACCGCAGATGACGCTCCAGCAGGCCATGGAACTTGCCAACGCGCAAGGCTTCAGCATTTACGGCACCCCTATTGCAGGGCTGCAGCTGGGTGTTCTTGTGATCGGTGCGCTGGCCGTACTGCTGATCTCCTCGGAGTTTGGCACCGGCATGATCCGCTCCACGCTGACGGCGGTGCCCAAACGCCTGCCCGCATTCTTCGCGAAGGCGGTTGTGCTGGTTGTGGTTTCATACGTGCTGACCCTGGTGGCGGCCTTCGCCACCTTCTTGGTCTCCATCCCCATCCTGTCCTCCTTCGGCATTGACATCTCACTGGGCATGGACGGGGTGCTGTACAGCATTCTCATGGGTGGGCTCTATGTGGCCGGCGTGGCCGTGGCCGGACTTTCCCTGGGCACGCTGCTGCGCAGCTCCGCGGGCGGCATCATCGTCCTGGTGGCACTGTTCTTCCTGCTGGAAATCGCCACGCAGCTGCTTGGCCTGGTCCCGGGCGATTTCTGGAAGTACGTGGGCCAGTACACGCCCAGCGTGGCTGGTGGCCGCATGCTTGAGATTGGCGACAAGGACGCCTTCATCACACCACTGTCCGGAGGGCTGATTTTCCTGGCCTGGATACTGGCCCTGGCAGTGCCGGCAGCCATTTCCCTCAAGACCCGTGACGTCTAAGAAACGCTGGCGGGCCGGGGCAACTCCCAGGCCCTAGGCTCACTCTTATGCGTACAAAAAGCCAGGCGGGGGCCGCGGAACGAACGGCCCTGGCCCCCGCCGAATTACCTTCCGCGCAACGGCGGGCCGATGAATTTTCGGCCCGCCGCCGCGGCAAGCTGCGAACCTATCTGTACAACCACCCCCGCATCATGGATGTGGTGGTGGTTTTTGCGTACCTTTTGGCAGGCTCCGGCATCTTCCTGAGCTCCCGTGCCGATTTGAACATGACCGCCCACTTTGTCATTGTGGGGGCCTCGGCCACGGTGCTCATGTTCCGCCGCGACAAACCCCTTGCCGTGCTGGCCATCCTCTCCGTTTTTGAGCTCCTCAACATTGCCGTGGTGCCCAATTCCGGCAACATCGGCATCAGTATCTGGTTTGCCCTGTATGCCGTGGCAGTCGCATACCGGCCCCTGCTCAGTTTCACCTTGGCGGTGGCGGCGGCCGTTCCCTTGAGCCTGTACACCCTCTTTATCTACCAATTCCCCAGCGAGTACCTTGTGGCTGACGGCCCCTCGGCAACTGAAACCTCCATCATTTCCGCCATCATGATGCCGCTGGCCAACATCATTGCCGCGGGAATTGGCGCCTCCGTGCGTAGCGGTCGCAAACACGAGGCTGAACTACGCCAGTGGGCCGTCCGCAACGCCCAACTTGCCTCAGTTGCCGAACGGAACAGGATTGCCCGGGAAATGCATGACGTTGTGGCGCACTCGCTCACGGTCATGGTGGCCTTGTCCGACGGCGCAGCCGTGGTGGTCAAGCGCGATCCCGCCAAGGCGGGCGAGGTCCTGGACCAGCTTTCCCAGACGGGGCGCACAGCCCTGAGCGACATGCGCCGCGTTCTGGGTGTCTTGCGTGAGGATGGCGGCACCAACCGGTCCCCACAGCCTGACCACACCAATATGGGCGCCCTGATTGAGGGTTTCAGGCAGGCGGGACTGCCACTGGCGCTGACACAATCAGGTCCGCCGCTGCCATCCGATCCGTCCCTGGAGCTGACCGTCTACAGGATTGTGCAGGAATCATTGACCAACGTGCTGCGCTATGGGACGGCCGTTTCACGGGTTCAGGTGATCGTGGAGAACAACGTGGACCAGGGGGAACTGACAGTGCGGATCAGCGACGACGGGCACGGAACCATGAATGCCTCCATGGGTACCGGCAGCGGCATTGTGGGCATGCGTGAGCGTGCGGGCATCTATGGTGGAACTGTCAGCGCCGGGCCGTTGCCGCGGGGCGGCTGGCTGGTCGAGGTAGTTTTGCACCCAAGTGAAGGTGCGTCATGACAGAAATATTGGGGGAGAACACTGTGGATGCAATCAAGGTGCTGCTGGTGGACGACCAGCCGTTGTTGCGGATGGGCTTCCGGCTGATTCTTGAAGGGGAAACGGACCTGCACGTTGTTGGCGAGGCCTCCAACGGCGTTGAAGCGCTGGCCGCCGTGGAGCGCCTGGCACCGGATGTGGTGCTCATGGACGTTCGCATGCCCCTCATGGACGGCATTGAGGCCACCGGGAAGATCAGTGCATCGCCGTCGGAGGCCAGGGTCATTATTTTGACCACCTTTGATTTGGATGAGTACGCCTTTGCGGGCCTGCAGGCCGGCGCCAGCGCGTTCCTGCTCAAAGACGTGGCCCCGCAGGAGCTGGTGCAAGCCGTGCGACTGGTGGCCAGTGGCGACGCCGTGGTGGCACCACGGGTCACCCAGCGGTTGTTGGAGAACTTTGTGCGCAGCCGTCCGCCTCGCCCGGCCCACCAACCCGACCCGCTCTTGGAGGATCTCACCCCGAGGGAGCTGGAGGTGGCCCAGTGCATTGCCCAGGGGCTTTCCAACGCTGAGATTGCGCACAAATTGTTCCTCTCCGAAGCCACCGTGAAGACCCATGTGCGCCGAATCCTGACGAAATTGCATCTGCGGGACCGGGTGCAGGTGGTGGTGTACGCCTATGAAACTGGCATGGTCATCCCCAGTAATCCTGATTACTGACAGCCTCGTGATTGAATCGAAGCATGACTTCTGTTGAGCACATCCTGGACCTTCGCGACTTCATTGAGGCGTCGCCGTCGAGCTTTCACGCAGCGCACGAGGCAGGCCGCCGGCTGGAGGCTGCGGGGTTCAGCCAGCTGATGGAGTCGGCGCACTGGCCCACGCACGGAAAATTCTTTGTGATCCGCGACGGCGCCATCATCGCCTGGGTGGTGCCGGAAAACGCCACCGCCACCACGGGGTTCAACATTCTGGGTGCGCACACGGATTCGCCGTCGTTCAAACTCAAACCCAAACCCACTACTGGGCGCTACGGGTGGCTGCAGGCCGGCGTTGAAGTGTATGGCGGACCCTTGCTCAACTCCTGGCTGGATCGGGAATTGCAATTTGCCGGGCGCCTGGTGGACCTCGACGGCACCGAAACGCTGGTGGCCACCGGGCCTCTGCTGCGCTTCCCGCAGCTGGCCATCCACCTGGACCGCAGCAGCAACGACGGACTCAAGCTGGATAAGCAAGTGCACATGAACCCCATTTGGGGCCAGGGCAACCCTGCCAACGACGACCTCCTGGGCCTATTGGCAAGCCGGGCAGGGGTGGAGGCAAGAACCATTGGTGGCTATGACATTGTGGTGGCAGATACGCAGCCCGGTGCGATCTTCGGTGCCAATAATGAGTTCTTTGCCGCCGGGCGGATGGACAATCTGACCTCGGTGCATGCAGGCGTTGTGGCTCTCATTGCCGCCGGTGCTGCGCAGGCTGATGGTGCGCCGGTTATCCCAGTCCTGGCAGCCTTTGACCATGAGGAAATCGGTTCGGCGTCCCGCTCCGGAGCGTGCGGACCCATCCTGGAGGACATCCTGACCCGGGTCTCTGATGGTTTGGGCGCCAGCGTCAGTGACCGGCGCCGCGCCTTTGCTGATTCCCTGTGCATCTCGGCCGACGCCGGCCACGCCGTCCACCCCAACTATGGTGAGCGGCATGATCCGGCGAACCTTCCCGTGCTCAATGGCGGCCCGCTGCTGAAAATCAATGCTAACCAGCGCTATGCCACGGATGCTGTGGGTGCTGCCATTTGGGCAAACCTGTGCGCCACCGCCGGTGCGCCGTACCAGGAGTTTGTCTCCAACAACGGTGTTCCCTGTGGCTCAACGATTGGCCCGTTGACGGCCACCCGCCTTGGAATTCGTACCCTTGATGTGGGGACGCCGCTGCTGTCCATGCATTCGGCCCGGGAATTGTGCGGCGTTGCCGATCCCTTCCACCTGGCGCGGATCGCGGAGACCTTCTTCGGGGCGGCCGTCTAAAAAAGTTAACTGGCCAGGCTGACCACCAGGTTGATGGTGGTGGCCAAAATGCCCGTGCCGAACACAAAGGCGAGCAGGCTGTGCCGGAGCGCCGCCGAGCGCATGGGCCGGGTGGTGATGTTGGTGTCCGACACCTGGTAGGTCATGCCCACGCTGAAAGCCATGTACGCAATGTCCGTGTACTGGGGCGGCTCGTCCTGGTTGAAGTCGATGCCGCCGGGCTCGCCGCTGTAGTAAATCTCGGCGTACCGTAGCGTAAACAGGGTGTGGACCAGGAGCCAGGACATGGCCGTGGCGCTCATGGCCAACAGGGCCAGCAGGAACCGGCCAGCCCCTTCCGCATCCTTGCTGCCCTCGATAACAAGAACGACGGCGGCCAGCGAGCCTATCGCCGCCAGCAGGATCAGCAGATCCGAGGTGCGCAGCCCCGGGTCCTCCGCCACAGCGTGCGCGGCCGTGCGCCGGGCATCCATCGTGGCAATCGTGAGCCACACGGAGGCGTTGTAGATGAGCGCTGCAACAGTCCAGCCCACAGCCGGTGCGTAGACCCACGCCCCCAGCAGGCCCGTCAAAACAGTGGCCACTGCGCCGCATAGGACCATGCTGAGGATGCGAAGTTGCCGGTGCCGTCTGCGGCTGGAAGTCAAGTGGTCCATGTACGTGATCATGCCATGGCGTCCCCGTCGGGCGCTGCTGCCGCGCGAGCGGCTGTGGCTGCGTTGGCTGCGTTGCACAAGCCGATGAAGGCGCCCAACTCAGCCATGCCTTCCGGGCGGCCCGGCATGAAGTTGCTCAGTTCAGGGGAGCGGATGATGACCGCCCGCCACTGGCCGCGGGAAACCGCCACGTTGATGCGGTTCCGGTTCAGCAGGAACTCCATCCCGCGGGGAGCGCCGGTGGGATCGGCACACGCCATGGTCACCAACACCACAGGCGCCTCCTGCCCCTGGAACTTGTCCACGGTGCCAACCTTGACGCCCGTGAGCCCTGCCGCATCCAGCGCGCCACGGACCAGGTGGACTTGCGCGTTGTAGGCGGCCACCACCAGGAGGTCCTCCTGCCCCAGCGGGCGCGGGTCCCCGCCTTCGCCGGGCGTCCAGCGCAGCCCAAGATGGGCCCTTACCTGCGCCACCACCTCGGCAGCCTCCTCGGGGGAGGACTGCTTGTTTTCCCTGCCACTGTCCGGGGCCTGGGCGACGAAAACTGTCTCCACCCCGGGCGCGCGGCCCGCCAAATGACGCTGGGATGCTGCAGGTGCCGAGGCCAGCTTGCCGTCGTAGCTCAGCCGGGACACAGCGGCACACAAATCGGGGTGCATGCGCCAGGAATCGGCCAGGAAGTAGCCCAGTTCCTCGGGCAGCGTGGCGTGGCCTGCCGACAGCCAGCCCAGTGCCGATTCGTCCACGGGTGCCGGATGCGAACCCTGGGTGACCTGGGGGAGCTGCTGTGGATCGCCCAACAGCAATAGTCGTTTGGCGGACTGTGCCACGGCCAGGGTGTTGGCCAGCGAGTACTGCCCGGCCTCGTCAATCACCAGCAGATCCAGCGACCCGGACGGCACGTTGGCACCCGTCATGGTCCAGGCAGTGCCGCCGATCAGCGCGCCATCGGAACTGTTGAGGAGCGTGGCAAACTGCAAGTCGTCGGTAATTTTCCACGGTACTTCGTGCGGCGCTGACAGTTTCTTGCCCACCCGCTCAGGGTCCACGCCCGCGACTTCGATGGTTTTGCGGAGCAAATTCTCCACCACGGCGTGCGACTGCCCCACCACGCCAACCTTCCAGCCCTCGTTGATCAGATTCGCGATCACCTGGGAGCCAACATGGGTCTTGCCGGTGCCGGGCGGGCCCTGAACAGCCAGGTACGAACTGTCCAGATCCCGCACAGCAGAGGTGATGGCGGCGATGTAGTCGTGTTCCCGGGCGGTGTGCCCGTCACTGTGGACGACGGCGGATGGCAGGGCGCCGCCGTCGGCCAGCCGGGGCGTGGCCTTGCGCAAGATCTCCAGGCCGGGGTGGTTCGGCAGATGCGGAAGGTTGCTGCCCACGGTGTTGGCCAGCTCGGCTAGGGCCGCCCGGATACTGGCGGTGGGAACAGGCTTGTTGGGTGTCAAGGCGATGGGAAGTTGTCCGTAGGGCTGCGCCTTGGTGGTGGACTTTTCACTCACCAGCAAGGTGGTGAGCTCCGGTGTTGCGGGATCTGAAATATCTTCCAACACCGTGATGTTGAAGAGCCCGCCCCGCTTCATCGCGTCCGCAGGGTTGTCCGACTCCTCGGCCATGCCGTCCGGCAGTGGGGCATTGTGCAGGCCAAACCAGGATGTGCCGGGGCGGAAGTCCGATCCCTCGGTGGCGGTGCCTGTGATCTTTAGGGTGCGGCTCTCCGTCCGTGCTCTGGGCTTGTCTGCCGGCTTGGCCCAGTCTTCCGCCACTTCCACGTGCTCGATCCGGAGCATGTTGCGTTCCTCGACCCAGGCCTCGGGGCCCTTCTCCAGCCTGTCAAAGTGGCCCCACCAAAACTGTTTGTCTTCCCGGCGGTGGTAGCTGGCGGCGGCCGCAACCAGCTCAATGGCGGTTTCGTCGGAGCTGAACGTGTGGTGCTTTTCCTGCCGCAGTGTTGCAACGAACTCGTTGAGCTTTGCTTCACCAGGCTCGGGTTCGTAGCGGTCCCGTTTCTCTTTGGGCAGCTCAAGTTTCCCGCTGCCCTCGGCCCAAGCGCCAATCTGGACGGCGGCGCCAATCTCAAACAGCCAATCGCGCAGGCGCAGGGTGGAGAGGCAGTCGTACTCGTTGTAGTCGCTGATGGACGCCAGTATCCGGGCGGCTTCGGCGCCCTGGGCGGCGTCCCCGGCCAGTCCGGCGTCGCGCGCTGTGCAGTAGTTGGCATAGGCAACAACGGAGGCTCCGGCGTCCGTGACGTCACCGTCCCGCCCGGACGGCATGTAGAACGGTTCAAGCTTCTTGATGGAGTAGGAGGACTCGGAGATCCGCACTGACTGGCGCACCGTGTCCAGCAGGTCGACCAGCAGACCCGTGCGCAACCAGTTGTCCACAATGTCCTCACCCACACCGTGCAGTACCGAGAGGTTCCGCAGCGCCGACTTCTCGTACGGCGCATAGTGGTAAACATGCATGTCCGGCCATATTTCGCGCCGGGCTTCCACGTAGGCGAGGAAGGCCACAAAAGCTTCACGTTCCCCGGTGCGGGAATGTGCCCAGAACGGCATGAATTCCGGAGGGTTCACGGAACCGGCTGGCGGCGCCTCGATGGAGCCGAACAAGTACTCGATGCCCCATTTTCCATCCGTGGGATCCTGCCACAGCGGGTCACCTTCAAAGTCAAAGAAGATATCCCCTTCGCTGGGCTGGGGTAGCTTGCTGATGCTGCCCCGCAACACCTTGTAACTGATTGGATGTGCGGCGGCGTCCTTGCCGGCAATAGCGGTCCCGTCTGCCACCTCCAGCCCCAACTGCATCCGGGCCTGGTCGCGCAGGCGCACCAGCGGGCCGGCCTCGGGCGCGGGCAGCTCCGCCAGCTTGTGGATGGTGGTGATCCCGGCGGCCCTGAGCTTGCGTCGCTGGGAACTGCTCATGCCGTTGACCAGCAGCAGGTCCTGATGCTTGGAAACCTGTTCAGCGCAGTAGTCACACCGCCCGCAATATCCAACACCCTCCTGAAGCCACGCAACGGGTTCCGGCTGGGCGCGGTGTGCGGCCGTAACCGTCAGGAAGTTGTCCCGGCGTTCACGGAATACCGGCAGCAGGTCAGGCATGGGGTGCTCGCTGGTGCTTCGATTGCCCAATACCAGCGTGGCCACGGGGTGCACCGGGATCCCGTATTGCTGCAGCTGGTCGCCGTAGGCGGCCAGCTGCAGCAGCGCACTGACCTTGGCGTGGCGGGCCAGCTTGGTGTCGTGGACGGCGTAAGTGCCGTCGGGTTGGCGGACCAGAAAATCGGCAAAACCCACCAGGGAGCCGTCAAAGAAGGTGGCCTGGAAGACCACGTCGGCCCCGGTCCGCAGCGCGTCAAGGGTCTCATCCCTTTTGGCTGCAAGACCCGCCCAGCTCAGCTTGCCGCGCTCAACGGACTTCACACCCTTGCCCGTTGCGGGGTCCCACAGACCGTGTTTAGCAATGAGTTCGTCAAGGATTGCGTGTTCAAAGGCATCGCCCAGCTCGGCGGCGCGCTCCAGCATGGCGTCCCTGGCAAAACCGGGCTTGGCTGTTCTGCCCAGCTTTTCATCCAGGATCCGTAAGGATTTGTACTGACATTCGCTGGCCGTCACCAGATCCGACGCCGAGAAGATGAGCGGGGTTCCGCCCTCGGGGGAGTCAAGCAGAAACATGTCAGTACCTTCCGTGCCGGGTGGGTGGCGCACCTTGAATCTAACAAGGGGCACGGACATTCCTTCGCAAGGACCACTGGGGCATGGGGCAAGATGGAGGTGTTACCCACTTTGGAGGCATCATGAACTCGTTCCGCTATGTAACATCCATCCCCCATCCGCGCGACGAAGTCTTCGCCTGGTTCACCCGGCCCGGCGCCTTGGTGCGGCTCACGCCGTCGTTCTTTGGGACCATCCTGGCCGAACCGAGTGACAGCATCAATCCGGGCTCGACGGCGGCCATGGGCGTGGGTGCCCCGGGCGGGGCGGGCATGTGGCTGGGGTCGGCCGCGGGCAGCCTGCGGGGCCTGCTGCCGGCTGCGCTGGCGGCGAAGAAGTGGACGCGGCCGGAGATCCGCTGGGATGCGCTGCACACGGAATTGGTGCCCGGATCGAGTTTTACCGACGTCATGGACAAGGGTCCGTTGGCCGCCTGGACCCACCGCCACACGTTCACCGACGGGGCCCAGAACGGCACCACGCTGATGGTGGACGAGGTCAGCTACGAGCTGCCGGCCGTGGCCCGCGGGGAGTGGGCGTACAAACGGATGGATGCGGAACTGACGCGCATGTTTGCCTTCCGGGAACGTCAGCTGTTGGGGGACCTGGCATTCCATGGCGCACACACCGGAGAGCCGTTGACCCTTGCCATTTCAGGCGCCTCGGGCCTGGTGGGGCGCCAGCTGAGCGCCCTGCTGGCCGGCGGCGGGCACCGGGTGCTTAAGCTGGTGCGCCGGGCGCCGCGGCATGCTGATGAGATTTTTTGGGACCCGGAGGCCGGCGCCGTGGATTCGGCAGCCTTGGCCCAGTGCCAGGCGGTGGTTCATTTGGCCGGACACCCCATCGGTGGCCGGTTCACCGAGGCGAACAAGGAAGCCATTCACCAAAGCCGGATTCGCGGCACCGGGCTGCTGGCGCAGGCACTTGCCGATCTGGCAGCCGACGGCGTGGAGCGGGCCCTGGTGTCCGGCTCCGCCGTGGGGTACTACGGTGCCGATGCGCAGGCTGCGGACGGTTCCTCCCGAGCCCTGGTGGAAACGGACCCTGCAGGCAGCGATTTCCTGGCCACGGTCTGCCGCGACTGGGAGGCCGCCTGCGCGCCGGCTGCTGCGGCAGGAGTGCGGGTGGTCAACGTGCGCACGGGCCTAGTACTTTCGGCTGCTGGCGGCGTTTTGCAAAGGCTGCTACCGCTGTATCTGGCTGGCGCCGGCGGGCCGCTGGGGGACCGGCAATGGCAAAGCTGGGTTGGCATTGATGACATTGCCGGAATTTTTGCCCACGCAGCGCTGGACCCCACACTGCAGGGCCCCGTCAACGGTGTGGCGCCGCAGCCCGTCACGGCCGCGGAGTTTGCCAGTACCTTGGGCAGGGTGCTAAACAGGCCCGCAGCCTTGAAAGTGCCAGAGCTGGGCCCCAAACTGCTTTTGGGGGCCCAAGGCGCAGCCGAGCTGGCGTTGGCCAGCCAACGGGTGTCGGCCGCCAAGATCCAGGCCGGCGGCTACCAGTTCAGGCATGCACGCCTGGAGGAGGGCCTTCGGCACATCTTGGGGGAGTAAGCGGACCGGGCGCGAGTGCTGACCGTGGCCGCGAGATGCATGGTTACTCGGGCATTTTTGCGGCTACTCTCAGCACTCGCGTTCACATGGGATCCGAAGCCGAACGCACAGCGCGCACACCCAGAGCGACCATGGGAATCAGTATGGCCAGCGCCATCATGTTGACCCAGAAGAAGCCGCCCAGGGCCAGGACGGGGCCGGCCAGGGCTGCCATGGCCGCTGCACCAAAGTTCATCATCATGTCATTGGCGCCCTGCAGCGGCACGCGCAACTCGGTGGGGGCCGACTGGTTCAGTAGCGATGAGCCGCCAATCAGGCACGCGGACCAGCCCAGTCCCAACATGGCCAGCGCCAGTGACATTAACAGTGGATCGCTGCTGTCGGCGACCACCGCGCCTAGGCTGATGGCTGCCAGGAAAATGCCGCAGCCAATGAACACCACAGGGACCGCCCCAAGCTTGTCCACCAGAATGCCAAACACCGGGCTTGCCGCGTACATGCCTAGGATGTGCAAGCTGATGACAATGCCAATGATCTCCAGGGTGTGACCATGGGCGCTCATGGCAACGGGTGTCATGACCATGACGCCCACCATGATCGAGTGCCCGCCGGTGACAGCTACCACGGCAAAAAGGGCCCGAGGATTATGGGTGGCCAGGCGCAACGCCCGCCACGCCCCATGGGTTTTGACGCGCTGGCGGGGCCCGGAGCCAGTTGACGCTGGTGGGGTCAGAAAGAAGACAGCAATGACCAGGGCCGCCGTCACGAAAGCAACGAGGGAGAAGATGAAGGGTCCGGACAGGGGCACAAGGCCAAGATTGACACCCATCAGACGCCCGGGTTCGGACAGGTTGGGTCCGGCCACCGACCCCACAGTGGTGGCCCAAATGACGATGGCCATGGCGCGCCCGGCCTTCTCCGGCGCGGCGCCGTCCACTGCCGCGTAGCGTGCCTGCAGTCCCGCAGCCGTGGCCGAACCAAAGAACATCATGCCAGCGGCCATGAGCCAGAACTGGCCAAGGGCCGCAGCCAGCAGCACCAGGGCAGCACCCACGGCGCCCAGGGCAAAGCCTGTGCTCAAGGCCCAACGGCGCCCGGCACGGACGGCCAGGTTGGCCAGCGGCACTGCGACCAGCCCGGCACCGAGGGCCGCGGCCGTTTGAACAAAGCCCGACGCCGCGGTGGTGCCCGCCAGCTGGGCCGCCAGGATGCCGCCCACGGCCACCCCTGAGGCAACGCCCACCCCTGACAGCAGCTGGCCAATGACCAGCACGCTTTGGTTGCGGCGCTGGAGGGAGATGGTGCTCATGGAGTGGATCCTTGCGTGGCAGCTGGGGTGGCACAATGTGCCCCCTGATGAAGGGGCAAGCTAAACCAGTGTGCCAGAGCTGGCGCCGGACACGGTCAGCGCAACGCTGCTCCGCCCGGCTGGAGTGCGGCAGCCGCCGTGGTGCACACAGCGTGGCTGAGCATGTCCAGGGCGGCTGAATCAACTTTCCAACGCTGCCAGAACAACTGAACGCTGGAGATATGGCCCGGCACCAGCTCAACAAGCGTTCCCGCATCCAGTCCGGCCCGGCAATGGGACTCCGGCATGAGCCCCCAGCCCAGCCCCGCGGCAACAGCCCGGGCGAACTGGAGGGTGTCGGGGATGAAGTGCTGGGCGCCCAGGAGCGGTGTGCCGGTGATGGTCGCAAAGAAGGAGCTCTGCAGGGTGTCAGTGCGGTCGAACTGGACGGCGGGGGCTGCGGCGAGCAGTTCGGCGCAGAACCCCTCCGGAAACCACCGGCGCATGAAGCTGGCCGAGGCAACTGCACGGTAGTTCAGGGAACCCAGCGGCACCACCGAACAGCCCTGCACGGGATCGGCGGAGGCGGTGACCGCCGCCATGACCTCGCCGGAGCGCAATAGGGCCACGGAGTGGTGCTCGTCCTCGCGCACCACCTCAAAGGTCATGCCCTCGGCGCGCGGCACGGCGGCCAGGGCGTCCATGAACCAGGTGGCCAGGGAATCGGCGTTGACCACCATGGCAACAGCGCTCTGATTGCCGGCCGTCAGCCCCAATTCCGCCGCCGCATCCGCTTCCAACTGCCTCAATTGGCGGGCCAGCTTGTGCACTACGGCGCCCGCTGCCGTGGCCGCAACGGGAGTGCTGCGCTGCAACAGGACCTGCCCGGCGGCCTGCTCCATGGCTTTAATTCGTTGGGAAACAGCAGACGCGGTGACGTGCAGCGCCCCGGCGGCGGCGTCAAAGGTGCCGTGGTCCAGCACTGCCAGAAAAGTACGCAACTGCTCCGTCTGAAAAGCCACCATTAGATTTCCTTATGTAGGATCAAAATAATTAGCTGTACTGTCCATGCCAAGCCTAGTAGCTTCATTACTTATGACGCCACTGGATCTTTTCACCACCGTAGCCACCGGCCTTGGGGCCGGACTGGCTCTCATCATCGCCATCGGCGCCCAGAATGCGTTTGTGCTCCGGCAGGGCATTCGGGGTGAGCATGTGGGGCTGGTGGTCCTGGTCTGCATGCTCAGCGACATCATCCTGATTGCGGCCGGGATCGTTGGAATTGGTGCCGTGATCACCGCCTTGCCTGCGGTTGTTGTGGTGATCAGACTGGCCGGGGCGGCATTTTTGATTGGCTACGCCGTTCTTGCCGCCAAACGTGCGGTGCATCCGGGGACGCTGCATGCCAGCGTCCTAACGGGCGCCGTGAGCACGAAGGCTGCGCTCATCACTGTCCTGACCCTGACGTGGCTGAATCCCCACGTCTATCTGGACACCGTTGTACTGCTGGGCACGCTTGCCAACCAGCATGGAGAGCTGCGTTGGTGGTTTGGTGCCGGGGCGGCCCTGGGCAGCGTGATCTGGTTCAGTGCGCTGGGCTTCGGCGCCAAACTGCTGCGACCGGTCTTTGCCAAGCCCGGTGCCTGGCGCGTGCTGGACGGGCTCATAGCCGCCGTCATGCTGTTCCTGGGCATCAAGATGGCGCTGGGTGCCTAGATGAAATCCATCTCCACCTGCAGGAACGACTCGGCAGAATTGATGGCCTGGGCGAAGGCCTCCTCCTCGGTGGGGGACTGTTTGGGGGTGCGCAAATACCACTCGTGGATGGTGGTGTGGACCCTCAGCACCCCACCGCCTGCCGGGGCATAGAACAAGCCAAAACGCTGGACCGGCCACTCCGCGGAGGTTTCGATCCCCACCAGTAGGGCGGCACCCAGGGCCGGGTTGAACCACTGGGCGATGGGCCGGCGCCTGTCTTCAAAAAACAATCCTGCGGCGTAGCGGCTCGCCACGGTGGGGCCCATTTCGGCGCACAGCCGCTCACGCCACAACGGCAAGATTTCCGTGTCGTGGCGTTGCCACACTGCTGGGACCAGCGGCTGGTCACTGTGCGAGCCCACACACCAATTTTAGCTACTACTGGAATAGTTGCTAGAGCAAATCTCACATACTGTGCAGAAGAGTGTCCCGCGGCCGCAAAACGCTATTCGCAGGCCACGCCGTCGCCGTCGCGGTCCAGTTTTTTGCTGTACCCCGGCTGGCCAGCACGAATGGGCGCAGCTCCTGCGGCGCGAACGGCCGCGCAGTTCTGGTAGAAAACACCCGGGGCCTGGACCAGGGGTGCAGGTGGCACAGCAGCGGGCGGGGCGGGAGCAGCCTCAACTGGCGCTACGGGAACCACCGGAGCCGGGGGCGGCAAAATGACCGGCTTCACCGACTTCTGCGCAGTGGGGTCGGCTTGATTGGTGGGCACCTCAACGGCCGCGCAGCCCGCCAGGACCTTCGCCATGGCGTCGTGCTCGGCTTGCGTTATCCAGAGGGAGTAGGTGGCCTTGACCGAAATCTGCCGCGCCACATAGTCGCAGCGGTAGCTCTTGTTCGGGGGTAGCCAGCTTGATGCGTCACTGGCGCCCTTTTGTTGGTTCGCGGGGCCGTCCGCGGCCAGAAGATTCAGCGGATCGTTGGCAAGTGCAGTGCGCTGGGCAACGCTGAGCTGCTGGGCGCCCTTTTGCCAGGCGTCGTTGAGCGCCACAACATGGTCAATCTGGACCGCGCTGCTGGTGGCCGAACCACGAACAAAATCGATGGTGGTGGCTGTGTAGGGATCCGCCAAAACGCCCGTCAGCACCACGCATTCGCCGCTTCCGGGCTTATACGTTTTGGCGCCCAGGTCACGCTTGAGGATGTCGTTGCGTGTGTCGCAACCGTTCCTGTCAACATCGGCCCACGCCTGGCCAAACTCTTCCCGGCTATAGCCCGTCTTGGGTGCCCGGCCCTTGATGGGAAGTGTGGCCAGAACAGCTACAGCCTTGGCCGCAAACGCAGGCTGGCTGTTGGCGGCCAGATCGGCGCCGCCGGCATCCGGGACCAACTCCGTATCGAGCGCTGCGTTGTCGGCTGGCGTCGCTGTAGGTTCGCTCGTGGCGCTCTGGGTTGGCAGGCTCGACGCCGGCGCGCCTGCGGGTGCCGGGGCGCTGCCGCACGCTGTGCCTAGGAATAATACGGAAGCCAGGAGCGAACCCATAATGAATTCGGTGGCCCCAACGGAACGGGTAGTGCGCAAAGCCGACAAGACAGAGTTCTCCCCAGATAACGGATGGCGGTGAACGTCCAGCCTACCGCCAACCACCGACACCGTCGGTCTCGAGCACTCCCCGGCTCTCCGGCCAACGATTCGCCCCGCGAGGAGTCTGTGACTGTGCAGATAACGCCCTCAAAAAGCTGTCGGAGGGCATTATCTGCATAGTCACGGCAGTTGAGTTGGGTGGCAAGCGGCTCAGCCGGCGGTGACCTCGGCCAGGATGCTGCGCAGGATTTCTTCGCCCGCCAGGATGCCGCGCACCGAGGTGAGGCGGAGATGGGCTGCCTGGTATCCCACATCGTGCAGTTCTCCGTGGAGGGGGCGGAAGGCGAGAGTGGCGTCGGCGAGCATGTCCAGGTCCAAGAGGGAGTCGCCGGCGGCAATGACTGTCGTGGCGCCTGTGCGGCGGGCAACTTCGGCCAGTGCGTCGGTCTTGTTGATGGGCACGGGGACGCAATAGAGTTTGCGGCCCTGCACGGACACTGTCCAGCCAGCGGCCGTGCACAGCCCTTCCAGCTCGGTCAGGAAATTGGCGGGCATTTCGGCACGGTCAATGATGGCGTAGGAAAAGAGATCCTCGGCACGGTGCAGGCGCAGGATCCAGCCGGCAAAATCGGGGTTGGCCAGGTGCGCCTCAATGGTTTCCAGCGGGGCGCAATCCGCTGCCATCTTGGCCGTGAGATGCGCGTGCCAGGCGGCGTCGGGCACTCCGTGGTGGAGCAGCACACCGCCGTTGGAGGTGATGGCGTAGTCGGGGATGGACCCGGGCAGTTGCACGCGCTCATATTGGGCCCGTGTGCGAGTGGTGACCGGCACAAAGGTGGCTGCTTCCTTAACTGCCAGCAGGTGTGCCTGGGCGGCCCGGGTCATGTAGGACAGGGGCGCGCCGTCGTACACTTCGGCAACCACCATGGCCGGGGCGTCCTTGTCGGCCCCCGTCAGCCAGAGTGCGTGTTTGGAGTAGATGAGCGTCCGGTCAAGATCGCAGGCTACAAGGATAGGGGTGTTCATGCGTTGTGCACTGCCTTACCGTCGGCGCCCACGGCGCTTTTGTCGAATTGGGGGTGAATCAGGCCCACACAGCTGTAGGGCAGGTCGGTGACCTGCTCCACGGGGACCCCGCGTTGTTCGGCCAGCAGCAGCACATGGGCCACGTCTTCCATGGCGTCCGGGTTGACCAGCACACGCCACGGGATTCGGCGCAGCAGCACGCGGGTGGTTTCGCCCACGCCCGGCTTGACGAGGTTGACGTTGTTGATCCCGTAGTCGGTGCTGATCCGCTCCACGGCCTGCCAGCCCACCCAGGTGGGGACGGCGGCATCGGCTGTGTGCTGCGCCAGTTGCCGGTCGACGGCGTGCTGGACGCCGGCAAAGTGCGCACAGATGGCGTCCAGGAAGCCGTTGGAAACATCGGCCGGGGCCAGTTCGGCATAGAACTTGGCGCCGTGGAAATCGTGGGGGCCAATGTGGTCGGTGTTGAAAACTGTGCGGGACACCAGCCCGGACACTGTGGAGTTCAGGCAGGCCGAGGGGATCAGGTAGTCCTCCCTTGTGCCGAACATGGAAACGCAATGCCCCGGATCGGCCAACACTGCCAAATCAGCCGGGAAACGGATGCCGTCGGTGGCGGCGAAAGCATCCAGCGCAGCGCCCAGCTCCCGTGAAATGGCGCCCTTGCCGGTCCAGCCGTCAACGAAAAGTATCCGGGCCGGGTCAAAATTGGCGGCGAGGTACCGCAAAGCTGTTTGGTCTAGGCCCACCCCGCGCACAATGCTCATGGTGAAGTGTGGCAGGTCCAGGCCGTGGACCTGCTGGGCCCAGCGGCGCATCAAGATACCGATGGGTGTGCCGGCCCGGGCCAGCGACACCAGCACGGGCTCGTTGTGGCGGGCGGCCAGGGCCAGTTCGGTCACCACTCCCACCGCAGTGGCGACCCGCTCCCCAGCGCGCACCACGGCCTCCTGGTACAGGCCCTGGTATTCGGGGCTTGGCAGGTATTCGACGGGAAGTGATTCGGCGTAATTGGCGGCCCCGGACTGGATCGCGTGTTCGCGATCGGCCGTTGGTGCCTCCAAGACAAGGTGGCTTAGGTCCTTCAGCAACCAGGTGACCTCGCCTGCCGCGTAGGAGCCAAAGCCTGGCCCGTTCAGGGGTGTGGGAAGCGGGAACGTGGTCATGGCTGATCCTCCGTGGCGTTGGCGGTTGGGGCATCAGCGGGAAGGAGAACCACCACGAGGTCGTCGGCCGCCGTCCGCAGTGCCCCCGCCAGCGGCGGAACGCCGGAGGCGGGATCGCCCTGCAGAACCGCCCTGCGGTTGGTTCCCGGCTCCGGGAACACCACAATGGTGCCGGGGCGCTGGCCCGGACCGTTGAGGTTGTAGGCAAAGCGCACGCCGGGGCCGTCGGTGGTCAGGTCGTGGCTGGCGAAGGTGAGCGCCCCGGCTATGGCGTAGTCATCCCGTTCGAGCGGGACAATGGGGGACCGTGTGGTGGTGGAAAAACGCACCGCAATCTCCGGCAGCATGGCGGCCAAAACGTCGGCCACCGCCAACGGCAGGAACATGTTCTCCTCGGTGCCCACCACAACCACAGGTCCGCGCAACTCCAGACTGCTCAGATGTTCCGCAACCTGGCCTGCCACCAGCGCAATGGTGGCGGCAGGCGGCGGGGAAGCGTTGCCAAATCTGTCGCTGCGCACAGGCGCCACGTCCTGCGCGGCAAGTTCCAGCATGGACAGCCGGCCGGGCTCAACGGTTGCAGTAACAGGCTGGGTCAGACTGGCCAGGAGCTCCGCTGCCTGGTCCAAGATGTCGTCGGCCAACTCAACCCGTCCGGTGCCCAACGCCGCCACGGCAATGCGGCAGCCCAGCTCCTGTGCCAGAGCATCGAAACGCTCCCTGTCCGTGTCGCTGCGCAGGTCGATCAGGGCAGCCACAACATAGACGGGGTGGGGGATGAGGGCGTGCAGCTCACGGATGGTGTTGATGACGGTTGAGCCCGTGCTGAGCTCGTCGTCCACCAAAATGACGGGGCCCGCCCCATCAAACCAGTGTGGATCCGTGGGTGCCAGGCTGTGCGAGGTGGCGTGCGAATGCCCCTCCTCAAAGCCAGCCGCGGAGGGTATCCCCGGGGTGGCATGGCGGGTTGAGTGGATGTAATAGGCGCCCAGGGCGTTGGCCACCAGGCGCCCCAGGCCGGTGGCGGTTTCGGCATAGCCAAGGACCACCGTGCCCGGAAGCCGGGTGCGCATACCCGCCACCTGGGAGGCAAGGGCGGCAATGGCCTCCCGGCGGTGCCCGGCCGGGCTCTGCAAAACCGTTGTCAACGCAGCGGCCGCGTCCGCCAAGTCTTGGTCAGGCACGGCGTCGATGGGCATGGCCAGTCGGTCACCGGCGTCGTAGGTGAGCAGGGAAAGCTGCCGGGCGACAAAAGCCCCCAACAACTCCCCGGCAGCAATGACCAGGGCAGGCTCGGTGGGGACGTGTTTGGCCAACACGTTGGAGACCAAAAGGTGCGCACGCTTGGGGTTGCGACGCAGCGCCAGCCCCACCAAATCCTGCACTGCCACGGCACTGGCAGGATCCGAGTGAATGCGCACCTTGAGCTGCTCGGCAACGAAGCCGCCACTCCAGGCAGGGTTGGGCTGGGCGGGGGTGGAAGTGCTCATCTCATGCTCGCTTCCAGCAGGTCCACGAACGTGACGTCGGCTGCGGCAACACCAAAGGCCTCGGCGCGCAACAAGGTCCGTTGGGCCCAGGCTTGATGGGGTTTCATCTCATTCATTTTGTTCCCGTAAGGGGATGCGGCCGCTCCGCCGCCAACGTTTCCGGCGATGGCCAGCGCATCGAGGTATTCCTCGTGACTGACAACGCTCATGGCATGAACCAAGGCCACATGGGTGGGGTGGATAACTGTCTTTCCCAGCAGGCCGTTGGCCAGATCCAGCTCTATCTCCCGAATCAGGGTGTCCAGGTTGGCCGTCATGATCCGCTGGCGTAGTTTTTGTTCGCCCTGGCCCGCAAAGGGAGTGACTCGCAATTGGGGGCGCAGCACACGTTCGGTGTTTGAATAGTGTTCCCAGACAGGACCTGAGATGACAAAGCCGCCCTCCGGCCGCCCCAGCACGTTCACAATGTCGCCAATGACCCCCGCCACCACGTTGACATCGTAGATGGTCAAATCGCGGGAGCGGCGCAAGCCAAAGGCGCTGGACATGTCGGTGGCGCCTATCCGCACGGACAGAATGTCCTCGCGGTTGGCGGCCAGCAGCGCGTAAATGTTGGTCAGCGCAGCCGCACGGGTTTCCACGTGAATCACTGCGGGCGATTCCAAGATGGGCATGATGCGCAGCCGCCGCCCCGGCGCGCCGTCGGCGTCCCGCGCGCCGTCGAGCCCCAACTCGGCCTGGACCACGCGCAGCGCCGCCAGGAATGCGGCCCCCGTGCCCGACTCGTTGTCGAACTTGGGGATCACAAAACCCGTCAGCAGTGACGCGGCGGCGGCTGCCCGGCGGGCCACCGACAGCATCTGTTCAGGGGTGCGGACGCGCACAAAGAGCAAGGGGAGGTCATGCTGGTGTCCGGCCAATGACCGCAGGGTGGAAATGACGTTTTCCTCGGCCTGTGGCACTTCGGCATCCGAGATGGAGTCCTCCAGGCACAGCACCATGGACACGCAGCCCAAATCACGCTGCCGCAGCACATCCTTGACAAGGTCCAGCCGATTGGCCGGGGTGTATAAGGTGCCGCCCAATGCCACCGCGAGAAATGCTGGCGTGCTGGCGGTGGTGACCTCCTGCGGAAGGCGGTGGAAGAGCTGGGCGGACTGGGAATCGGTCAGAGAGCGGAAATGTCGCATTGGCCCTTTCAAGCTTGGACAGGGGTTGTGGCCGTGAAGTCGCGGAAACTAGCGCCCGTTGCCGGAAGCCGGTGCCCGGTGGGTCATGGAAAAATCAAACTCCGCCCAGATTTGGATGTCGGGCCAGTCATGCGGAACGGGTTCCGCCCGAAGCTCCAGAACATTGCCTATCCGGTGGACCAGCAGCACTATTTGTGTGCCGTCGGTGGCCGGCGGCACGGCAATGGATTCGCCGGAGAACAACCGGACACCCATGGCGGCGCTGCTGCGGTTGATGAAAATGGCGCGGCGCAACTCACGCACATGGCGCAGGGAGATCAGCGCATCCTTGCCGTGATAGCCCACCAGGTCCCGGTTCCCGGCCGTTATGACGGGAGTTCCGGCCGTATGGCCGTCAACAGTGGCCCCACCTGTCACGCGGCGCACGTTTTCCCAGGCGACGGCCGAGCAGCCGGTGACAACCATGGTCCCAACAGCCGACTCTAGCGCGGACAGCCGCAGCACCCGTGCGGCCAGGTTCAGCTCATACAGATCTGCGATGCCCGGGGCGGGGAAGAGCAGCCGGACCTCATGGTCCTCGTTTTGGGCCTTCTCACGCTGGGCTGCCAGCTTTTGTGCCCGCCCATTCGTGGCTGGCACCGGGGCGGCACCGCCCAGCACCAATCCAGCAGGGCGCTGTGTGGCGGTTGAGGCAGCTTGGGTGGGACGTTGCGGTGCCGTTGCTGCCTGTGCCGTTGCTGCCCGTGCCGTGGCGGGCCGGAGTGTGAGCGATGGACTGGCGGCGGAAGAACTGCTGGGAACTGTTGCCGGTGCAGCAATCGGGGCGGGTACAGCAGCAGCGGTGCGCGGGACTTCCTGGGCGCGCCCCGGTTTTATCCGCCGTCGCAGGTAGGGCAGGTCGGTGCGCTGGGTTGAGGGAACATTCACCAGGGGGCCCTACAGACTGATTCCATAGTCCTTGGCCACTCCGGCCAAGCCTGTGCTGTAGCCCTGGCCCAGCGCCCGGAATTTCCAGTCCGTGCGGTGCCTGTACAGTTCGCCGAAGATCATGGCCGTGACGGATGCCAGCTGAACCGCGGCAATGTCAAAGCGCACCAGCTCGCGGTTCTGCGCGTTTGCAACCCGGATATGTGAGCTGCGCACCGAGGCAAAAGTGCCTTGGCCGCGAACCTCGGGATCCACATAGGCGAGGAAAACAATTTTGACAACATCCTGGGGAACCTGGTTGAGCAGAACATCAATTTGTTCCTGGTCCGCGTCGCCAATGAACGTCATGGACGCATCGGCACTGACCAGCTGGTTGAAAAAGACCAGGTGGTCGTTCGAGATTGCCTTCCCGTCTGTGTCGCACATCAACGCGAAAGGCACCAGCTCCACCTGCGGGCCATTGCTGGGGATGGTGTCCCAGCCCATGCCCACCACCACGTGGTCCAGATCTGGATTTTCAGCTGTCAGGGCGGCATTTGCCCCCGCCACTAGTGCTGCCAATTTTGGCCCTCCAGACGCAATGGGTCCCTCTCTTGAACTGGTTGTTGAAGTTGCAGGGCAACATCCTGGGCGGAGAACTTGTCCGCCAAGAAGCGCCCATGGGTGGAGAGTTCCTCCACGGCGCCGATGCGAATCTGGTTCAGCAGGTCCGCCAGAGTTTCCTCAAGGGTGGCCAGTTGCTCCGCAAACATGAACGTTGCCTTCGATTCCTCGTCATGGTGCGCCGAAGGCAGGGCCAGGTACGCCTGCAAGGGCGTTGGCACGTAGCTGGTGATCATGGCGTTGAGTAGCACCCGTTGCTCCGTTGAGCAGCCACGGACACTGATGTCGGCCACAGCCTCCTGCATAAGGTCGCCCAGGTGGCGCAACTGGGATGTGAGCAGGGGAGGCAGCTTGCTCCCGGCCCGGCGCACGGCAGAGCGCAGGCTGTCCACGGCTGTGCCCATCTGGGCAATCTCCTGTGCCACGGGATCTACTGCGGGGAGGTTTGGCAACTGCGGTGCTGACCCGCCACCAAACCTGCCCGCCACAAAACGGCCAATCATCGCACTACCCTTGCTTCGTCGTCGGTACGTTCTAGGCTACTCCCGATCGGTCTGGCGTGACCGCTCAAGGTACGGCTTGGCCTTCGCCAAGCCGTCTTCGAGGGCGTGCACCGTGCCTTCCATGTTCTTGGCGGCGGACGCCCGGAACGTGTCAATGGCGTCCATGGTTTCAAAGACGTTGTCGAAGGCTTTTTGCAGCGTCTCAACGCTGACACCGGAGGTGGCAGCCTGCTGGTGGATGCGCACGGTTTGATCCTTGAGCATCTCACTGGTTTTCAAAATCATGTTGTTCGTGGTGGTGTTGATCGCGTCGATCTGATCCAGCACCATCTTCTGATTGGCCAAGGCCTGGGCCACGATCACGGCTGTGCGCAGTGCCGAAATGGTGGTGGTGCGGGCCCTGTCAACGCCCTTGATCAGTTCAAGGTTGTTCTTGCGGATCAAGTCCATGGCCAGGTAGCCCTGGACGGACACGGCCAGCTGGGTCAGGATGTCCTGGTGGCGCTGGCGGATGGGGTACAGCACATCAGCCTCAAGCTTCTGGGCCTGCTCAATCGCACCTGCGGCGCGGGTGGCGTCGATCTTCTCAACGCAGGCAGCATCCAAGGCCTTGGCGAACACGGCGTATTCGCTCAGGCTCTGCATGGTCTCCCACAGCTTGACCTTTTCCCCTGCCAGGGAAGCGTTGTCCTTGAGCAGTTCGTCCTGGCCGGCCATGAGGGACTTGATGATGGCATCCAACTGGGTCTGGGCGGACTCATACTTCTGGAAGTACTTGGCCAGCTTGTTCCCGCCGGGGATGAAGCCCAGAATCTTGCGCCCCGTGCCGAGATCGGCGTTGTTGGGGGTGAGGCTTTCAACAGTGGAACGGAGGTCGTTCAGGGTGCCTGCCACCTGAGCCTGGGCGCCGTTGCCACTCTTCTTGGCACCTGCCACGGAGGTGCTTGAGCGTTCCAGCATCCGGCTGGAGGCGTCCGAGGAGCTTGTCATTTCCGAGCCGGCCAGCTTGGAAATACCGTCCACCTTGGACGTGAATTCGGGGCTGCGGGCATCGAAGTCCGCAATTTCGGCGATGAAGTCCTTCGCCTGGCGGCTGATCTCCGCCTGACGGTCTGCCGGGACGGGCACCATGCCGGGGGCTTCCTCGGCCACAACAATTCCAGGGGCGTCGGGGGCTTTCAGGACAAGGGCGGTTTCGGCCTCGGAGGGAGGCGTCAAGGGTGAAGTCATAGTCAGATCCAATTTCCAGGGGTGAAGTGGTTGAGCGGGCAGGAGTCTGGGCCCACGCCGGCGAGGGCCCTTGATACAGACGCGCCAGCGGCTGTATCAAGGGGAGGAGCCGGATGGGCCCACGCCGGCGAGGGCCCCGCTGCGAGCTTGCGAGCAGAAGACCAGAAGTCTGGGCCCACAGCTCCGAGGGGCCCCAAATTCAGACGCGCCAGCGGCTGTATCAAGGGGAGGAGATGGGGACTAGCCCATGGGGACGCCGAAGTCGGACACAATTCCGGCTAGGCCGGATGCGTAGCCCTGGCCCACTGCCTTGAACTTCCATTCGGCGCCATTGCGGTAGATCTCCGCAAACAGCATGGACGTTTCCGGTGCGGCGTCTTCGCTGAGGTCAAAGCGGACGATCTCTTTGTCGTTGCTCTGGTTGATGACACGGCAGTAGGCGCCGCGCACTTGGCCAAAGTTCTGCCCGCGGGTGTCCGCCTGGTCGATCGAGACAACAATGACAATGCGCTCAACGTCCGCGGCAACCTTTGTCAGGTCGATCAGGATCTGCTCGTCGTCGCCCGCGCCTTCACCCGAACGGTTGTCACCGAGGTGGGTGACGGAGCCGTCCTTGGCCGTGGGCTGGTTGTAGAAGATGAAGTCATCGGCGGAACGAACCTTGCCGTTGGCGGCGACCATGAGTGCCGAGGCGTCCAGATCAAACGCCTCGCCGGTGGTGGTGCGGGGGTCCCAGCCCAAACCAACCACGGCCTGTTGCAGGCCCGGATCGGTTTTGGTCAGAGAAAGGTTGTTGCCCTTTGCAAGCGTCAATCCAGCCATGAAATCTTGTCCTTACGTTGTTGATATTCGGGGATGGCTTTTCCGTGGAAGAAGAGCCGGTGCGCTGTACCCGTGGTTGGGCCAGGCGTTGGGAGCTAGTCCAGAACAATTCCGTAGTCGGTGGCAATGCCGTGCAGTCCGCTGGCGTAGCCCTGGCCGACGGCGCGGAACTTCCACTCTGCCCCGTTGCGGTAGATCTCGGAAAACACCATGGTGGTTTCCGAGGCGGCATCCTCGGAGAGGTCGTAGCGAACAATCTCGGTGTCGTTGTCCTGGTTAACCACGCGGCAGTAGGCGTCACGGACCTGGCCAAAGTTCTGCCGGCGGGCATCAGCCTGGTCAATGGAGACAACGATGATGACGCGTTCAATGTCCGCGGAGACGGCATTGAGATCGATCAGGATCTGCTCGTCGTCGCCGTCGCCCAGGCCCGTGCGGTTGTCGCCCAAGTGCTTGACGGAGCCGTCCTTGGCCTCGAGCTGGTTGTAGAAGATGAAGTCGTCGTTGTTGCGGACCTTGCCGTTGCTGCCAACCAGCAGGGCTGACGCGTCCAGGTCGAAGGCTTCACCGCTGGTGGTGCGGGGATCCCAGCCCAAACCAACTACTGCCTTGCTCAAACCGGGGTCTGCCTTGGTCAAGGATAGGTTGTTGCCCTTGGAAAGCGTTAGAGATGCCATGAAAACTAAAACTCCTTAGATTCGAAGCTGTTGGAACGAATGAGCTGTTGGCGAAACCCTACAGGGCGCTGGCGGCTGGCTGGATCAAGTCCATGACGGTGCGGCCGTTGGCGCGGTCGCCAATGGCTGTGAACGTCCAGCCCGCAGCGTCACGGGAAACCTTGGCCATGACCATCGCGGTGTGGGTGCCGGCATCCGTCAGCTGGAAGCGGGCAACCTCGGGGGAACCGGGGGTGGAGTCGTCCACCAGGCGGCAGAAGGCGTTCGCCACGGTGTCAAAGGTCTGGCGGCTGTAGCTGCTGATGACAAACACAATTGCTGTGACAGCCGGTGAAACCTTTGCAAGATCAACCAGGATGACCTCGTCGTCGCCGTCGCCCTCGCCCGTGAGGTTGTCGCCTGTGTGCTGGGTGGAGCCGTCCTTGCTCAAGAGCTGGTTGAAGAAGACGGTGTCCACGGCGTTGCCGGTGGCGTCGAAGAGGATTGCCGAGGCATCCAAGTCAACCTCGCCGCCCTTCTTCATGCCGAACAGGCCGCGCTTGGCCGGGGCGGCCGAATCCCAGCCCAAACCCATGCGCACACGGGTGAGTGAGCCGCCGTCGTTCTTCTTCAGTGAGAGTGACTGGCCCTTTTGTAAGCTGAGTCCCATAACGTTTTGCTCCTTTGAAAATGGTGAGAATTGAGTAAAGTGAGGCGTTAGCGCGCAAGCTGGTTCGCTGCGGGCAAACCCGCAGCAGCAACGCGTTTGTTGCGAACAATAGATGAAATAAACGCCGAGCCGATAAACAGCACGCCGATAAGGCCTGTAATGATTTCGTTGATTTCCACGCTGATGGTCAGCAGCAGAATCAGGGCCAGGGCGCCGATGGCCCAATGCGCGCCGTGGTCCAGGTATTCGTAGTCGTCCAAGGTGCCCTCGCGGACTAGGTATACGGTCAGCGAGCGGACAAAGATGGCGCCGATCAGGCCAAGGCCCAGGGCGATGATGATGGGGTCCGAGGTGATGGCGAAGGCGCCAATGACGCCGTCGAACGAGAACGACGCATCAATGACTTCGAGGTAGAGGAACAGCATGAATGCGGCCTTGCCAACAGCCTTGCCCACGCCCCTGGTGTCCTTGCCCTTCGCCGCGGGGAGGGTCAGACCGCCGTCGTCCTCGGTTTCAACATGGAACATGTCGCCCAAGCCACGGACCAGGAAGTACGTGACAAGGCCCAGGATGCCGGAGACGAGGACGTCTATTTCCTTGCCGGGGCGCACCATGGCGGCTGAGGCAACCAGGACCAGCAGACCGATGACCAGGGATGCCCCATTGAGCCGGCCCACGAACGCCAATGGCCGTTCCAGCAGGCCCAACCAACGCAGCTCGCGCTCCTCAAACATGAAGTCAAGGAACAGCATGAGCAGGAAAATTCCGCCAAAAGCGGCGATTTGCGGGTGGGCTTCATGGAGGAGATACGCGTAGGTGCCGGGCTCATGAATGCTGCCCTTTTCCAACGCCAATTGGATGGCCTGGACGGGGTTGAGGTTGGCGGTCACGCCCACAATGAGCAGCGGAAACGCAATGCGCATGCCCACAACCGCTATCAAAATGCCCACGGTGAGGAACATTTTCTGCCAAAAAGCGCTCATCTTTTCAAGGATGCGGGCGTTGACCACCGCGTTGTCGAAGCTCAGGCTTACTTCAAGAACACCCAGGATTGCGCAGAGAATAAGTGCTTCAAGGCCGCCATAAATGAACGCGACAATGAGAGCCACTGCGGAGATCGCGAACGACCACCCAAACGTTTTCATGAACACGCGCTGACAAGCTCCTCAGAAGTTCCCCAAACAATACTGACTCAAGGAATCATGGTCGATGCTCTAACGGACCCCTCCGCCCCGCTGGAGCAGATGGGAAATCGTTCAAACTCAATTATCTCTACTCGCGCTACATATTCCTAATGGAATGGCGGCAATAAAGCTGGGAAAACGCTGGGTATTGGCCGCAAATCGTCGGGGCGCCCGCCTCAGGAGGAATTGGCGAGGTGGGTGCCCGGGCCGGACCGAGATTGTGGACCCGAAACTCTTTGCGAAACGATTCAAGCCATAGCCGGGGACCTGACGGGCGCGGCGGTGCAGCGCCCGTAGACTGGCGCCATGACCACAGCTACCGCAAAAAAGATTGACTCCGCCGCCTTGGTGGCCCTGCCCAAGGCGGAGCTGCACCTGCACATCGAGGGCACCCTGGAGCCGGAGTTGATCCTGGCCCTTGCTGTCCGCAATGGCATCACCTTGCCGTTTTCCACGCTGGAAACGTTGCGCGAGCAGTACCAGTTCAGTGACCTTCAGTCGTTCTTGAACTTGTACTACGCCAACACGGCAGTTTTGATCACCGAGGCGGATTTTTCCGACATGACCCGGGCCTACCTGGCCCGCGCCAAGGAATCCGGGGTGCAGCACGCCGAGATCATGTTTGACCCGCAGGCGCATGTGGCCCGGGGTGTGGAACTTGCGACGGCGGTCAACGGCATCGCGGCCGCGCTGGCTACCAGCGAGGCTGAGTTTGGCATCACCACGGGGTTGATAGCTGCTTTCCTGCGCGATGAGTCGCAGGAGTCGGCGGTTGCTGTTTTGGAGGCCTTGCTGGAAATGCGGGCACCCATCATGGGCATCGGCCTGGATTCCGCGGAGGTGGGGAATCCGCCGTCGAAATTTGTGCGCCTCTATCAGCGGGCCAAGGAAGCTGGCCTGCATCTGGTGGCCCACGCGGGGGAGGAAGGGCCGCCCAGTTACGTGGAGGATGCCCTGGATTTGCTGGGTGTGGAGCGCATTGACCACGGCATCAGGGCTGTGGAAGA
The DNA here is from genome assembly GCF_054510895.1 of Arthrobacter sp. HLT1-20. Taxonomy (NCBI): domain Bacteria; kingdom Bacillati; phylum Actinomycetota; class Actinomycetes; order Micrococcales; family Micrococcaceae; genus Arthrobacter; species Arthrobacter sp. HLT1-20. The sequence continues at coordinate 48,623 of NZ_JBTNDR010000028.1, forward strand.
CAAATTCTTGATCAAGCGGTTGGTGACTGAGCGGGTTCCGCTGACTGTGTGCCCGCTGTCCAATGTGCGCCTGCGGGCCGTGGATACCCTGGCCGCCCATCCCCTGCCGCAGATGATCGCCGCGGGGTTGAATGTGTGCGTGAATTCGGATGATCCAGCGTATTTTGGCGGTTATGTGGGCGCCAATTTCGAGGCACTTGTGGCCGAATTTGAATGGGACGGCGCCACTGTGGCGACATTGGCGCGGAACTCCATCCGCTCCTCCTTTGCCACGACGGAGCGCAAAAACGAGCTGTTGGCGTGCCTTGATGAGTGGAGTGTCGCCCACGGCTGATTCAGGGAGCCGATGCGGGCTCGGGAATCCACGCCTGCGCTTTTGGGGGGGGGGGGGGGGGGGGGGGGGGAGGGGGGGGAGAGCAAAAAAAAAAAAAAAAAAAAAAAAAAAA
>NZ_JBTNDR010000029.1:0-49011 GCF_054510895.1 Arthrobacter sp. HLT1-20
CTGCATCAAACGCTACCTCGCCCGCACCGTCTACAAAATCCTCAACTCAAAAATCGAGACCCCGGCCTCGGCTTGACAAATATAGAAGGGTCCCGCAGAAAACGCCGAAAAGACGCGTTTTGGACGCGATTTTCGTCGTTTTCTGCGGGTCAGTTGCAAAAAATGGGGTTAGAGGACGTCGGTGTCGCCCTTGGCCTTGAGACCGTCAACAGCATTCTTCACCAATTGTGAGTGTGCGCGTGTGGTGACGAGCAGGGCGTCGGGGGTGTCAACCACCACCACGTCCTGGATGCCAATCAATGCGATGACACGCTTGGTGTCCGTGACCACAATGCCGCTGCTGTCCTCGGTGAACACGCGGGCGCCCTCACCCATGACGGTGACCGCATCCACTTCCTTGGCGTTGTTCAAACGCGCAATGGCGGCGAAATCTCCAACGTCGTCCCAGCTGAAGGACGCCGGTATGACCGCCACGTCTCCGGCGTCGGCCGCGGGTTCGGCAACAGCGTAGTCAATGGCGATCTTGGGCAGGGTGGGCCAGATTCGGTTCTTCACGGCAACCCGGTCCGGGGTGTCCCAGGCCATGGCGATTTCCATGAGGCCCTCGTAGAGTTCGGGCTCGTTGATCTTTAAGTGGTGCAGCATCAGTTCCACCGGGGCCACAAACATGCCGGCGTTCCAGTTGTAGTCACCGCTGGCCAGGTACTCCTCGGCCACGGCTTCACTGGGCTTTTCCACAAACTTCGCAACCGTCTGGGCACTGGGGGCGCCCTGGACGTCCAACGGCGAGCCGGTCTTGATGTAGCCGAAACCGGTGGAGGCGTGGGTGGGCTTGATGCCAATCGTCACAATCTTGCCGGTGGCTGCCGTGTAAATGGCTTCACGCACGGCGTCCTGGAATTTCTCCACGGGACTGATGACCTGATCTGCCGCAAAGGAACCCATGATGGTGGAGGGGTCGCGGAGGTACAGGATGGCGGCGGCCAAACCAATGGCTGCGCCGGAATCCTTGGGCTCTGTTTCCAGCACCAGGTTCGAGTCGGCAATCTCTGGCAGCTGCAGGCACACGGCATCGCGGTGGGCGTCGCCGGTCACCACGAGGACCTTTTCGCCGCTGAGCGGTTCCAGCCTGTCGTAGGTTGCGCGCAACAAAGTGCTGCCACTGCCGGTGAGGTCATGCAGGAATTTGGGCGCGGCGGCGCGGGACAGCGGCCACAGCCTCGTGCCAACGCCACCCGCAGGAATTACTGCGTAAAACCTGTCCAACGGGTCGGTTCCGGGCAACTCGGGATCAAACAAATTTTGCGTATTCATCACTCCCACCCTAAGGGATGGCAGCGTCGGAGCGGGTGATCCGCCACGAAACCTCCACCCAGGGTAGTAGGTGCGGGCACGCCGTCGAGCATCCCCAAAAGGCCGACTTGACGGCGCCAACGTGGTCAATGTTGGCCTTGACTACAGCACAAAAATGTGACACGCCTGTGATTTGTCGCATAGAGCAAGGAGTGCCTAAGTTGAATATGCTGTTAGCTAAGCCTAAATTTAGGCAAAGTTATGAGTGCTCACGCCGTGTGCGTTTCCCCGCGTGGAACCACGCCAGCGCAACGGTGATGCAGGGAAGGTTTATTCAGTGCCGACAAAACCAGCTGGCACTCTGTACCGCGGCCGAGAAGGCATGTGGTCCTGGGTGGGACACCGGATTACCGGTGTAGTAATTTTTATTTTCTTGTTGGTGCACGTCCTGGACACCTCATTGGTGCGCGTGTCCCCTGAGGCGTACACAGCAGTCATTGGGGCGTACAAAAACCCCATCATGGGCTTGGGTGAGGCCGGCCTTGTTGCCGCCATCGTGTTCCACGCCTTCAACGGTCTGCGCATCATCGCGATCGACTTCTGGAAGAAGGGCCCCAAGTACCAGCGCCAGCTGCTCTGGGGCGTCCTGGCTCTGTGGGCCGTGACCATGATCCCGTTCCTGATCCGTCACCTCAGCATTGTCTTCTCAAATATCTCCGGGGGGCACTAAATGAGCACCAACGCCATCGCGTCACCGCGCTCCGACAGCGCACAGTCACCCAAGTACAAGCGCTCCAAGAGCTCCGGCTCCAGCTTTGAGATGTTCGCATGGTTGTTCATGCGCCTCTCCGGGGTCATCTTGATTGTGCTGATCTTCGGCCACCTGTTCGTCAACCTCATGGTGGGCGAGGGCATTCACGCCATCGACTTCGGCTTTGTTGCTGGCAAGTGGGCCGACCCGTTCTGGCAGGTCTGGGACTTGGCCATGCTGTGGTTGGCCATGCTGCACGGCACCAACGGTGTCCGCACCATCATCAATGACTACGCAGAACGCGCCGGCACCCGCCTGACGCTCAAGACTGTGCTCTTCATCGCCTCGGCCGTCATCATCGTGCTGGGCACCTTGGTGATCTTCACCTTTGACCCGTGCCCTCCCGGCGCCGTCATTGAGCTCCCGTCCTTCTGCCCGGTTCCTTAATACTTTTTGAGGAACCCCGCCCCCGGCAATGCAGGGTGCGGAACAGAAGTGAACACCAGTATTTTGCGCAGTAAATGAGAGAAAGAGCATCCAGTATGCAGGTCCACAAATACGACGTCGTAATCGTCGGGGCCGGTGGCGCAGGAATGCGTGCCGCCATTGAATCCGGTCAGCGTGCCCACACCGCTGTTCTGACCAAGCTCTACCCCACCCGCTCCCACACCGGTGCAGCGCAGGGTGGCATGTGTGCCGCCCTGGCCAACGTGGAAGAGGACAACTGGGAATGGCACACCTTTGACACTGTCAAGGGTGGCGACTACCTGGTAGACCAGGACGCGGCCGAGGTTATGGCCAAGGAAGCCATCGAAGCTGTCATCGACCTGGAAAAGATGGGTCTGCCGTTCAACCGCACACCCGAGGGCCGCATTGACCAGCGCCGCTTTGGTGGTCACACCCGCGACCACGGCAAGGCGCCCGTTCGCCGTGCCTGCTACGCAGCCGACCGTACGGGTCACATGATTTTGCAGACCCTGTACCAAAACTGCGTCAAGCACAACGTTGAGTTCTACAACGAGTACTACGTTTTGGATCTTCTGACAGTTGAAGAGGAAGCCACCCGCGAGGATGGCACCGTCTACCTGCAGAAGAAGACAGCCGGCGTTGTCTCCTACGACCTGGCCACGGGCGAACTACATATCTTCCAGGCCAAGTCCGTCATCCTGGCAACAGGTGGCGCGGGCAAGGTCTTCAAGACCACCTCCAACGCACACACCCTGACCGGCGACGGCATGGGCATTGCGTTCCGCAAGGGCATCCCGCTGGAAGATATGGAGTTCTTCCAGTTCCATCCGACAGGCTTGGCCGGTTTGGGCATCCTGCTCTCCGAGGCCGCCCGCGGCGAGGGTGCAATCCTGCGCAACTCCGAGGGTGAGCGCTTCATGGAGCGCTACGCCCCCACCATCAAGGACTTGGCTCCGCGTGACATTGTTGCCCGTTCCATGGCCAACGAGGTCCGTGAAGGCCGCGGTTGCGGCCCGAACAAGGACTACGTCCTGTTGGACCTGACACACCTGGAGCCGGCGCACATCGACGCCAAGCTCCCGGACATCACCGAGTTCGCCCGCACCTACCTGGGTGTGGAGCCGTACACGGAGCCCGTCCCCGTGTTCCCCACAGCCCACTACGCCATGGGCGGTGTTCCCACGAACATCACCACCGAGGTCCTCCAGGACAACGACACCGTGATCCCCGGCCTGTACGCCGCCGGTGAGGTTGCCTGCGTGTCCGTCCACGGTTCCAACCGTTTGGGCACCAACTCGCTGCTGGACATCAACGTGTTCGGCAAGCGCGCCGGCATCGCCGCAGCAAAGTACGCCCTCACGGCTGACTTTGTTGAGCTGCCGGAGAACCCGGAGGCCGACACCGTCGCGTTGCTGGACCACGTCCGCACGTCCGACGGCGGCGAGAAGGTTGCGCTGATCCGCAAGGATCTGCAGGACACCATGGACGCCAACATGCAGGTGTTCCGTACCGCTGATTCCTTGAACAAGGTTTTGGCTGACATTGCCACCTTCGAGGAGCGTTACTCGCGCATCACCGTCCAGGACAAGGGCAAGCGTTTCAACCTTGACCTGCTGGAGGCTGTGGAGCTGGGCTTCCTGCTGGAACTGGCCAAGGTCATGACGGTTGCTGCCCTGCACCGCCAGGAATCCCGCGGTGGGCACTACCGCGAGGACTTCCCGGAGCGCGACGATGAGAACTTCATGAAGCACTCCATGGCATACCTGGACACCGATGTCACGGCAGAGAACTCCCAGGAATCCATTGCCGGAATCCGTTTGGGCACCAAGCCCGTCGTCTTTACGCGCTACCAGCCGATGGTGAGGAAGTACTAATGAGCACCGTGGAAACTGAACTGCCGGAACCGGCATCCAAGATTGAAATCCCGGCCCACCTCGGTGGCGGCGGGGAAATCCCCACCTTCGACGTCACCTTGCGTGTGCGCCGCTACGACCCCGAGGTCTCGGAAGAGTCCACGTGGGAAGACTTCACCATGACCATGTACGGCACCGACCGCGTGTTGGATGCCCTGCACAAGGTCAAGTGGGAGCAGGACGGGTCATTGACCTTCCGCCGCTCCTGCGCCCACGGTGTGTGCGGTTCCGATGCCATGCGCATCAACGGCCGCAACCGCCTGGCCTGCAAGACCCTGCTGAAGGACCTGGACACGTCCAAGCCCATTACGGTTGAGCCCATCAAGGGCCTGCCCGTGGAGAAGGACCTCATCGTGGACATGGAGCCGTTCTTCCAGTCCTTCCGCGAGGTCATGCCGTTCCTGGTCAACCGCGGCCACGAGCCCGCCAAGGAGCGTCTGCAGTCCGCCGAGGACCGTGAGCGTTTTGACGACACCACCAAGTGCATCCTGTGCGCCGCGTGCACGTCATCCTGCCCCGTGTTCTGGACCGACGGCCAGTACTTCGGCCCGGCAGCCATCGTGAACGCACACCGCTTCATCTTCGATTCACGCGACGATGCCGGCGACATGCGCCTGGAAATCCTCAACGACAAAGAGGGCGTGTGGCGTTGCCGCACCACCTTCAACTGCACCGAGGCATGCCCCCGCGGCATTCAGATCACGCAGGCCATCGCCGAGGCCAAGCAGGCCCTCTGGGGCCGCAACATCTAGCATTTTCTTGGCAGAAAGCTCCTCCCCCTTCTGGAGGGGGGCGCCGCTTTTGCTTTCCCGGCCCTGATTGAGGGCACCCGTTCGCCCCCGTTCGCCCCCTGTCGCCGAGTCAGACCGTGCGCCACTCCCCCCTTTCGCCGAGTCAGACCGTGCGCCGTCGAGTCAGACGTTGCCCAACGGCCTGCTGGCGGCCTACGGTCTGACTCGGCGAAAGCGGGGTTATCCACAGATTTTTTTCGGCCCGTTTTTGGCCCTTTTTGTGGCGCACCCTTGAAGTATGACCTCGCAAAGCCCTTCTCCCTCGAACGACGCCGTACCCCGCCCGGGGTCCCCAGCCAGGCTCAGAGCCGTCCCCCGGTCGCCCGGCGAGCCCGGGCCCACATCGGCCCAGCGAGGCTCCGTCCCGGGGCACGGTGCCAGTTTTCACCGAGTCCCTGTGGATACAACGCTGGACCGCTTCCGCGGGGCCTTCCCCACCAGGCGCATAGTCTGGCGGACGGGCCAGCTGAGCGAAGCGGGCTTTAGCGACCGTGCCATCAAGGCCCTGATCGAGTGCGGGGAGATTCTGCGGCTGCGCCAGGGTTGTTACGTCCGCGCCTCGTATTGGCACCGGCAGTCGGCCATCCGCCGGGAGCGACTCACGGTGGTGCTGCACAACTTCGCCACCCTGAACAGCTCCTCGTCGGGCTTTGTGTACAGCCATGCGTCGGCGGCGCGGCTACACCGGCTTTTCCTGTGGCAGGCGGACACCCTGATCCACATCACCCAACCCGGCAAGCCCTCGAGCAGCGGTCACGGCAGGGACACCGTCATTCACGTGCGGCCTCTTCCCGGACATGACATTGTGACGATCGAGGGGCTGCATGTGACGTCACTGGAACGCACTGTCATCGACTGCTGCCTGACCATGCGCTACAAACAAGCACTGATTGTGGCAGACCATGCGTTGCATCTGGGCGCCGACGCCGCCAGGCTTCGTGCCATGGCAGAGACGCTGGGCGCACACCGCGGCATCCGCACCCTGCGCAAGGTCCTGATGTTTGCCGACAAACGGTCGGAATCACCGGGAGAGACCCTGGCCCGTGACCTGATGCGGGAACTGCTCATTATTGCTCCCGTGCCCCAGCTGCGGATCGCCACCCGGCAAGGGAACTTCCGTGCCGATTTTGGCTGGCCGGAAAAGCGGGTCATTTTGGAGTTTGACGGCATGACCAAGTACTTTGACTACGCTCCCACCGAACAGGTGCTCCTCCAGGAACGCCAGCGCGAGAACGCACTGATCGAGGCCGGTTGGAGAGTGATTCGCATGCAATGGCGGGACCTCTTCAATGAAGCAGCCTTCAAGGCCCGCATCTTGGCGGCCCTGGCTCGCTAGCCGGAGCAGGCCCGCACGCCGAGTCAGACTGACAACCTCTGAGCCAGACGTGGCGCTACAGGCTTTGGGCGGGTCTTGGTCTGACTCGGCGGGAGGAGGCGGGAGGCGGCGGGAGGTGGCGGGAGGCGGCGGGAGGCGGGTGGCGGGAGGCGGGGCTACGTGGCGGTGCGGGGGCGCAGATCGGCGGCCCTGACGGCGGCGATGGCCGCGGCAATCAGGTACACCTGGCTGAGCAGGTAAAACCAGACAAAGAGGCCAAGGATTACGGCAAAGGGCGCCAGGAGCGCGTTGTTGGTGATCCCGCCAAGCAGCATGGCGCTGAAGAAACGCAGGATGGTGGCACCGGCCCCCGAAAACACCGAGGCCAGCAGCAGCACGCGGCGCGGCATGCGCACGCGGGAGGCCAGGCTGAACATGACGATGGCCACGGCCACATCCAACACGAACATGAGGAACACCGAGCCCAGCCGGGCGGACAGCCCCGTCAGGAACGTGCCCCAGCCGAGGAACTCGCTGATGTTGCCCACGGCCGCTGTGCTGAGGGCACCCAGGGCGCTGGTGAGCACCAGTGCCACGGCCAGCACCAGGAGGGTGGCGCCGTCGCGCAGTTTAGACAGCACGGGGTTGGTCCTGTCCCGGGCCAGGCCCAGCACGGAGCGGATGCCCTCCCGCAGCCCGTTGATCCAGCCCAAGGCCGTGACGGTCAATGCAACGAGGGAGATCACGAGCGTCAGCCCGAAGCCGCTGGTGCCTAGGAGCTGTTCTGGGGTGGCCAGGCCGCCGCTGCCGGTGTCAATCAGGCCGGGGGTGCTCTCCGCCACCATGGTGATCACGGCGTCGCGGAGCACCTCGTTGTCCGAGGCGATCATGCCAAAGATGGCGAAGCCGGCAACCAGCATGGCACCGACGGAAAAGAACATGAGGTAGGCGTTGCCGGCGGCCAGCAGCGGGCCGCGCCGCCGCGTATAGAGGTTCCACACCCGCAGGGGAAAGAATTGCCCCACCCAGGCGTTGAGCCACTGGAACAGGGCAGCAGCCCTGCGCACAAAGTTGCCGCCAGCCGTTTGGAAGGCCGCATGTTTAGTCTCTGACCAGGCAGCCAATGCCCGGCGGTCCAGGGGGCTTGGGGGTGCCTGAAGGGGGGCGGCCAGAGGACGTTTGGCCCGCACTCCGGGCGCTACTGTGCCCGGAAAATGGCCTGCCTCTGCCTTCTCAGGCCGATGTGACTCCCCCAAGACTCAACTCCTCGCGCAGTTCCCAGCCACCGTCAAAATGGTCAAACAATCCAATGCTGGCCACCTCAAAATCCGCGCTGAAGTCAGCCATCTCCGACTTCGCCAAGGCCATGGCCGGCTCGTCGAGGTCGTGGGCAACGGTGAGGTGGGGGTGGAAATCAAATTCCAGCAGGTGTTCCACCGGCCCGTCCAGCAGCTGCTCGTGGAGCTTGGTGCATTCGGCGCCACCGTGGGCAACGTTGAGGTAGACAACCGGCGAAACAGGCTCAAAGGTGCCCGTTCCACGCAGCGAAATCACAAATGGCTCAGCTGTGGCGGCCACGGCGCGCACATGCGCTGCGGCTTTCTCCCACGTGTCGGTGGTCCGCCCGGATACCAAGGTGATGTGCGGAGGCACGACGGCGGCATCCGGGCCCTGGTACAACGCCCGCCTAGCGGTGAGTTCGGCAGCGAGTTCCGCGGGCAGGGAGATGATGACCCCCAAACTGTCCGCGTGCGGAGCAGGTGACGCCCCGCTCTGGCCAATACCCGGCACGCTTATCCAACCGCCAGGCGTGGGGGCAGGAAACCAACCTTGGCGTAGACATCCGCCAGGGTCACGGAAGCAATTTCGCGGGCCTTGGCCGCGCCGTGGGCCAGCAGCGAGTCAAGTTCGGCAGGATCATCCAACAGTTCCAGGGTGCGTGCCCGGATGGGTTCCAGCCGTGCCACCACTGCCTCGGCAACATCAACCTTCAGGTGGCCGTACATTTTGCCATCGTACTCAGCCACCAGGGCGTCGACGGGCTTGGCCGTCAGGGTGGAGAGGATTTCCAGCAGGTTGGTGACACCGGGCTTAGCGGCGCGGTCGTGCGCAATGACCGTGTCCGCATCCGTGACGGCCGATTTAATCCGCTTGGCCGTCACCTTGGGGTCGTCCAGAATGTTGATCAGGCCGTTGGGCCCTGCGGCGGACTTGGACATTTTCGACGTCGGATTCTGCAAGTCATAAATCCGGGCGCCTTCTTTTTGAATGAAGGCTTCCGGCACCACAAAGGTCTCACCAAAACGGTGGTTGAAGCGCTTAGCCAGGTCGCGGGCCAGTTCCACGTGCTGACGCTGGTCATCGCCCACCGGCACGCCCTGGGGGCGGTACAGCAGGATGTCCGCGGCCATCAGCACCGGGTAGGTGAACAGGCCAACGCTGGCGGCATCGGCGCCGCCCTTGGCGGACTTGTCCTTGAACTGGGTCATCCGGGACGCCTCGCCGAAGCCGGTGATGCAGTTCAGCACCCACGCCAGTTGGGCGTGCTCGGGCACATGGGACTGGACAAACAGCGTCGACTTTTCGATGTCAATGCCGCCGGCAATGTACTGGGCCGCGGTCTTGCGGGTCCGCTCGCGCAGCTCCGCCGGATCCTGGGTGACGGTGATGGCGTGCATGTCCGGGATGAAAAACAGTGTTTGGTAGTCGTCCTGGGTCTTGACCCAGTTGACCAGCGCGCCAAGGTAGTTGCCCAGGTGCAGGGAATCGCCGGAGGGCTGCATGCCCGAAAGGACGCGGGGGCGGGCGGTGGTTTCACTCATGAAAGCGTGGAATCCTTTAGAACTTGTAGTCGACGACCAGCGGCGCGTGGTCAGAGAAGCGGGCCTCGTAGGACTCAGCCCTGTCAACCACTGCCGTGGCGGCCTTGGCAGCGAGCCCCGCAGTGGCCATGTGGTAGTCAATGCGCCACCCGGTGTCGTTCGTGAACGCCTGCCCGCGGTTGGACCACCAGGTGTAGGGGCCCTCAACCTCGCCGGCCATTTCACGGGCCACGTCCTTAAAACCGATTTCCTCGCCAAAGAACCTGTCAAAGTAGGCGCGTTCCTCGGGCAGGAAGCCTGCGCGCTTCACATTGCCCTTCCAGTTCTTGATGTCCAAGGTGGTGTGGCCAACGTTGAGGTCGCCCACCACCAGGACATGGTCGCTCGCGGCTGCCAGCTGGGGCAGGCGGGCGATCATGGTGTCCAGGAAACGGAACTTGTCGTCCTGCTTGGGGGTGCCCACCTCGCCGGAGTGCACGTAGGCGCTGACCACTGTCAAAGTGGCGGGTGTGCCGTCGGAGCCATTGATGACATAGTCGGCCTCCACCCAGCGTCCTGTGGTGGCAAAGTAGTCCTCGCCGATACCCACCCGGGTGGCCACGGGTTCCAGGACGTCCTTGCGGGTGGCAATGAGCACTCCCGCGCGGCCCTTGGCCTCGGCCTCGGCGTGCAGCAGGTGCCAGTCCTCGCCGAGGAAGCCCTCCACGATGGCGTCGGGTGCGCGGACTTCCTGCAGGCACAAGATGTCGACGTCGCGCCCGGCCAGCCAGGGGCCCATGCCGTTTTTGTAGGCGGCACGGATGCCGTTGACGTTGACGCTGGCGATCCGCAATTGACCGTTTTCTTTACCGTTACTCACTTGCTCCACCTTACCCGCAGGTAGCTGCGATTCGCAGGTCCGTGCAGCGTATGTCCATCCCGCGTATTGCCCGTTTTTGAGGGGCCGCAGCGTTTGGGTGCCGCCACAACGGCGGCTGGGGACGATTTAGTCGATGATGACGCCCGTGACGGGCTCGTCGTCCTCGCCGGCCGGCTTGGCTGATGTAGCGCCAGCAGTGGTGGAGCTGGCGCCCCGGCGTTCGGCGTTCTTCTTCGCCATGGCAGCATCCATCTTGGCTTCCTGGGCTTCCCAGTTCGGGTTGATCATGCCGCGGCCGTTGGCGGCGGTGATGTCAATGGTTTCCAGGGCGCGGGCCACCATTTCAGGGTCCTTGCCCAGGTATTCGTTGACCACGCCGATCTGGACGTTGATGATCTTGAAGGAGTGGTCCAGCTTCAGATCGCGTGCCTTGGTGGCCTGGCGCGAGCCGGCGTCGTCGGAGACCAGGTGGGTGCCGCCGTCGGCCGGGGCCTTGGCACTGTTCGCCTGCGCCATCTGGGCCTGGGCCAACGCGACCTGGCGGGCGCCAAACGCGGCAGCCTTGTGGACGCCGATGTACACCACCGTGGAGAGCACCAGCCAGCCGAACGCGATCGCGGCAATGATCCAGCCCAGCACGGTGCTGTTGTTGGCGGCAACCACCAGCGCCACCAGGAAAACCAGCGCCAGCACAATGGTGCCCACGCCGGTGTATTTGCTGGGTTTGGACATTTTGCCGGTTCCAAGAGAAGTCATGCCCCCATTCTCTCAAATGGCTGGCCGTGGCGGGACCGCCTTCCACCAGCGGCGAACGGATGGCCTATTTCCTGGATGTTCGACGGCGGCCGCTGGCTTACGCTGGCCGGTGGCGGGGCTACTTGAACGGGTTCCAGGGCGCCATGGGGGCCAGATACGACAGGCCCTGACGCAGCAGCAGGAACCCGACGATCCCCACCACCCACGGCACCGTTTCGCCGAAATCACCACGGACCGCCCAGATCCGCGTGTACCCGCCAAACAACACCCATGGCGCGCCGGGCCTTGGCCAGGTGCCTGGCCCCATTCCGCCTCTTTCCTGCGGCGGCACGCAACGCTCGCACGGACGGGAACTGGTTTCCCAGCAGGCTCGGAGGTAAGTTGACGCCATGAGAACACTCCAAGCAACGGCCCGGCGCCGTACACTCCAGCAAAAGGCCCGGCACCGCGAACCCGTAGAATCGGGTACCAGCGCGTTCGCGAACCACCCCTTCCGGTGGGCGTTCACGGCAACGCTCGGCGTACTGACGGCCTTGGTGCTGGCCGCCGCAATCGCTGGCATCGGGACGGTCGTGTTCTCTGTGTTCGCCGCCGCGTTCATCACGCTCGGCCTGGACCCGCTGGTGCGTTGGTTTGAACGTCGAGGCCTGAAACGCGGCATGGCGATCCTGACAGTCAATCTGCTCTTCATCCTGGTCATCGTCGGCCTGCTCTGGCTGGTCCTGCCGCTCTTCATCAACCAGGCAGTCGCCTTTGTGCGCGGACTGCCGGGAATGCTCGGTGGCCTGTACACCCAGAGCTGGTTCCAAGAGGTATCTTCGGGCAGTGGCGGACTCCTGACGAACATCTACTCCGCCCTTGTCGATTTCCTCACCAGCCCGGCCACCTGGACCGGGATCGGCGGCGGCCTGCTGCAGTTTGGCGTCGCCGTGGCCAGCGCAAGCTCGACGGCGATGTTCGTCTTCATCCTGACGATCTACTTCACGGCAACACTGGATTCCTCCAAGGCAGCGATATATTCGCTGGTCTCGGCGTCGCACCGTGACCGTATCGTCGAACTGGCGGAACGGATCATGCAAAACTTCGGGCGGTATCTCAGCGGCATGGTCGTACTGGCATTCCTCAATGCGTCCTTCAGCCTGATCGTGCTGACGCTGGTCGGCAACAAGTTCGCGCTTGTCATCTCGGTCGCCGCGTTCTTCATCACCCTCATCCCGCTCATCGGAACTGTGCTGACCACGGCGTTCATGTCGATCCTTACCTTGTTCGTGTCGCCGACTGCTGCGCTGATCGTGCTGATCGCCATGCTCATCTACATGCAGCTCGAGGCCTATATTTTTACCCCGAAGGTGATGAGCAAAGCAGTGCAAGTTCCCGGGTCCATCGTGCTCATCGCTGCCCTCGCCGGCGGGACCCTTGCCGGCCTCCCCGGAGCGCTTGTTGCCATCCCCGTGGCCGCCGGAATCCTCCTGATCCTCAAAGAAGTCACCATCCCCGCCAAGGCGCGCAGCTGACATCTCTCGGGGAAAAAGTCCGAGCACGGGGTACCGCACGTCATGAACTGCCCGACATCATCCCGAGGTGGGATGCCTGGCAGAAGATCTTGCCCCGGGCCACGATCAGGAGCATCATGGTGGAAACGGCTCTGAGGAGACCATCAGGGTGCTCCACGTTTGATTGACGGTTGCCAGCTGCGCCACAAAAACCGGACTGGCAAGTCGTTGGTGAGTGCCGGCTCCCGCATTCCCTGCCCGGCCTGGACCTGGTCCTTGTGCACGGCACCTTGTTCACGGCACTGGCAGGCTTCAAGCTTTTTGACGCCATCAGGGACACCATCGTCAACCCCAACCTGATCTTCCCCGGGCAGATTTTTCGCGTCCCGCTGCTTAGCTGAGCAGTGTCTTGGCCATCACTAAAATACACACCACCACAGGAAAACCAGCGCCAGCACAATGGTGCCCACGCCGGTGTATTCGCTGGGTTTGGACATTTTGCCGGTTCCAAGAGACGTCACGCCCCCAATCTCTCAAATGGCTGGCCGGTGGCGGGGCTACTTGAACGGGTTCCAGGGCGCCATGGGGGCCAGATACGACAGGCCCTGACGCAGCAGCAGGAACCCGACGATCCCCACCACCCACAGCACCGTTTCGCCGGAAAACTTTCCCAGCTTGTTGCTGACCCGGTGCAGAAACGGGTCCAGTCGTGCACCCAGGACCACCCGCAGCCCCAAAAGGACCAGCGCCGGGATGAGCATCACCACGCAATAGATGGCCAGCACGGCCAACTCACCGGCCAACGGCAGCGTTGAGTTGGCGAGGAAGCCGATGGCCGCCAGGTACGGCAGCATGGTGGGCAATTCCAGTAGGCCTGCAATGAGTGCCAACGTCACCATGCCGCCATGGCTCGCCAGCGCTGACCCTATCCGGTGTTGCCAGCGCCGCTGGGCGGCCGTGATGTCCGCTGCGGATTGCACCGCGGGACCGCCGGGTGCCGCTCCGGACGTGCCAGGTGCCGTTCCAACTGCCACGGGTTTCTTGGCGGAACCGGCAAACAAGGCATACGCCAGCATGAGGGCGCCGGCAATGCTCATGCTCCACTGGACAACCGGAATTTGTGCCGCCGAGTCAACCGGCACGCCGCCGAGCAGCCAGCCGGCCCCGCCGAGCACGGCCACCCCGATCACCAGATAGAAGCCTGCCAGCACCCCCAGGTAGAGCAGTATTCGCGGGATCAGGCGTTTGGCGTCGGGGCGCAGCAGCAGCCACAGCGGGATCAGCAGCGTGCCAATGCTGGTGCTGTCGATCAGCGCAAGGATGGCCAGTTGTGCATAAATGGCGAGGGTCATACACCCAGCGTCGCAACACTGGCCGTGCGGCGCATCGGCCATCCGGCCCACGTGGGGGTCATCCCTTGGTGCCACATTGCGGCACGGCGCTTGCATGCTGGCGGAAGGGCAACGGAAGATGGGCACATGGAAGAATCCGCAGCGGTTGCCACATCAGGGTCGCTTGCCGCACGCCTGCGCAACGGCTACCGGGGTCTTGATGTTCGCCAGCTTGCGAACATCAAGGTTGAAGACATGGCCCTGGCAGGCGGATATTTCGCCTTGTTCTGGCTCCTGACGGCCATCAATCTTTCATCCTTCGGTGGCCTCCGGGTGGCGGCGTTCGCCTCGGCGTGGCTGGCCATCGCCGTGCTGGGCTGCGCAGGGGTCCTCTTTCGCCGCGCCGCTCCGAACGCCATGGCGTGGATGTGTTCGCTGGCCATCATCGGTTTCGTGGTGGCAGGGCACGCGGGCGCCTTTGTGCTTGCCTTTGAGCTGTTCTTTGCCCTGGTGCTGTTCGCCTCCGCCAAGGTTTCCCGGATGGCCGCCCGGATCGCCTGGGTTTTGGCGGCACTGCTGGTGTTGGCCACCTTTGCCCTCACGCTCAGTGTGGCCGGAACGGTCCAGGCGGCTGTCATTGCGGTTGTTACCTTGCTGACACCCGTGGAGTGGGCGGGGAATTTGCGTAAGGCGAACCTGCTCACCGAGAGCGAATCTGCCCGGGCCGACGCCGTCCACGATGCCGCCGAGCAGCGGCTGCGGGCCGAACGCACCGCCCACGATCTGGCGTTGGAGCAGGAACGGGCGCACATGGCGCGTGAACTTCATGACGTGATCTCCGCACGGCTCTCGGCCATTGCGCTCCAATCCGGCGCCGCGCTCCAATCCGGCGCCGCGCTGCAATCCGGCGCCTCGCTCCAATCGGGCGCCGACTTGCGGGACCCCCACGCTGCCGTGCTGCGCCACATCCGGGCGGAGAGTGTTGCCGGGCTGGCTGAGCTCAACAGCATGATCAGGCTCCTGCACACGGGCGAGCTGACGGAGATGACGGGCAGGCTCAGCGATCTGCCGGGCCTGGTGGAGAACTATCAACGCGCCGGCACCCAGCTGCGGTTTTCAAATGCCGTGCCCGACGCCGGGACTCACCTGCCGCTGCCCCTGCAGACAGCCATCTACCGGGTGATCGCCGAGGCCCTGGTCAACGCCACCAAGCACGCACCGGGCCAAGGGATAGAGGTCACGCTGAGACAAAATTCAGTCCACACGGTTCTCGTGTGCATCACCAACCCCCTGCCTGACATGGCCCAAGACTGCGAAAGACCGCCCAGTGGCACAGGAACGGGCATACCCAGCATGCATTTCCGGGCTGCCCACGCCGGCGGGACGCTCACGGCCGGCCCCGGCGACGCACAGTGGAAGGTGTTCCTCACACTGCCCGCCCCCGAGCCCCGTGTGGCCGTCCCAGCAACGGCAGCAGCAGCAGCACAGGGGCTCAGGCCATGACGCCGCCCCGGATCTCGGTCCTGCTGGCGGACGATCACGCCGCCATCAGGCTGGGCATGCGCATGGTGATTGATACTGCAGCCGACATGGACGTTGTCGGCGAAGCCGGTGACGGTGCACTCGCGGTGAGTATGGCCCGTTCGCTGCGCCCCGATGTGGTCCTGATGGACCTGCGCATGCCCGTACTGGACGGAGTTGGCGCCACCCGGGCCATCTGCGCCGAGGGCCTGGCCAAGGTGTTGGTCCTGACCACCTTTGACCATGATTCCTACCTGTTTGGCGCCTTGGCGGCAGGGGCTGCGGGATTCCTGCTCAAAAGCGCCGAACCCTCCGCCATCACCGAGGCGGTGCGGCGGGTGCATGCCGGCGACCACGTCATTGCGCCGGAGGTGACGGCCCGCATTGTGGCGGCCGCCCTCTCCCCCAGCCCGGCACCTGTACGGATTCCGCGTCCCGAACTCCAGAGCTTGACCGGCCGGGAGCTGGAAGTGTTTGAGTGCCTGGGCGAGGGCCTGAGCAACTACTCGATTGGCCGGCAGCTGGGCATTTCCGAGACCACTGTCAAGACCCATGTGTCGCGGGTGTTGGGCAAGCTTGGCCTGGCCTCACGGGTGCAGGCCGCCTTGTTCCGGCACGGATAGCGTGGCCGGCTCCGTGTCGCCTGGCCAGCCCCGGGCAAACACGGCACGACGGCGGAACCCGGGTTCCGCCGTCGTGCTCCCCCATCAGAAGCTCGGGCCAGAATCCGTCCGGCTCATTGCAACCGTTCCATGGCCTCCACGGCAAAGTCCCGCAGGCCCTGGCTGGAACCGTTGACGCTGACCTCCTGGATTTTCGCCAATAAAACCGGGGACAGCCCGGCCGACACCGACTTCAGGGCGAGTTTTTGGACCCCCGCGTCAGCATCCAACAGGAGTGTTTCCAGCACGCGGCTGGCCGGCTCAGCAGCCAGCATGGAGGCCGCATGTGCTGCCGCCACCCGGACACGCACATCGCCGCTCGCCGCCGCAGCCGCAACCACCTGTTCGGACAGCTCGCCCTCCATCACGGCCGCCAAGTACGCAGCCTTTGCTGCCAGACCCGGGTCCTCACCCTGGACCAGGGTCATCAGGAACGGCAGCGCGTCGGGGCCGAGTTGGGAGGCTGCCGCATAGTCAACCTCGTCGGGATCCAGGACGCGCAGGACGTCTTCCATGGTCAGGTTCATGAGGCTCTCCTAGATGTTCACGGTCAGGGCGCTGGCGTTCATCGCAGCACCTTCGGTGTCGATCAAATCCGGCGGCGGGTTGGTGATGTTCCAGGTGCCGCCACCCATCATGAGCCTGTCCGTGGGTGTGACGTGTTGCAGGCCCAGCACATGGCCCACCTCGTGCCCCATGGTCCAGCTGCTGGCCGTGGAGACGATTGCGCAACTGGGCCGGCCGGCCGGGAACGCGGCACACCCGTTGGAGGGCGGGGTGGTGGTCCGCACCAGGTACACGGCCACGTGGTCGGCACCCACGTTGTCCCGATTCCCATACAGCTCATTTTGCTCGGCGGTGGTGGTGCCCATGGTGCAGGCGCCCACGTCCAGGTCTGCCAGCAGGGGCAGGTTCAGGTTTTGGGTGGAGCCCACCACAACGTTGATTCCCCGGCTGACATAGACGTCCCGCATGGCCTGGACCATCTGCTCCGCCGTGAAGCTGGTGGGCGGTGTGAGGATCTTCAGGTGCAGCACCACTGTGGGGACAAGGGTCCACGCCTTGGACCAGACATTTCCGTCCGTGCCACGGACAAAGACATGCTCATGGTCCTGGCCCATGGTGTCCACGGCAAGCTCCGACGCCAGCACGCCGCCGTCGTTGTGGCGGCCCCAATCATGCCACTGCCCACCCCAGTAGGCCTTCTGCCAGAGGGCCCCGTCGGCGCCGCGGGCATAAATGTTGCAGACCGCATTGTTCCTGGACACAATGGCCGGCCCGGCAATGAACCCACCCGCCGGGGCCCCGTGATTGAACCAACCACTCCAGCCGGAGGTGTTGGTCCACGCCTTGGACCAGACATTTCCGTCCGTGCCACGGACAAAGACGTGCTCATGGTTCTCCCCCATGGAACCCGCCGCTGGCTCAGAGGCCAGCACGCCGCCGTCGTTATGGCGGCCCCAATCATGCCACTGCCCGTCCCAGTAGGCCTTCTGCCAGAGGGCCCCATCAGCGCCGCGGACGTAAATGTTGCACACGGCATTGTTCCGCGACACAATGGCTGGCCCGGCAATGAACCCACCCGCCGGGGCACCATGATTGAACCAACCACTCCAGCCGGAGGTGTTGGTCCACGCCTTGGACCAGACATTTCCGTCCGTGCCACGGACAAAGACGTGCTCATGGTTCGCCCCCATGGAACCCGCCGCTGGCTCAGAGGCCAGCACGCCGCCGTCGTTATGGCGACCCCAATCATGCCACTGCCCACCCCAATAGGCCTTCTGCCAGAGGGCCCCATCAGCGCCGCGGACGTAAATGTTGCAAACCGCATTGTTCCGCGACACAATAGCCGGCCCGGCAATGAACCCACCCGCCGGGGCACCATGATTGAACCAACCACTCCACGTCATTGGACCCTCCCAAAATTCGCCAGCGCCTGTCCGCAAATCCGGTCTGCCATCCCACCAGCGCTATTGCGGTCACGCCCAGTGTGGCCCCTGCTGCGTTACTGCCGCGTTACCGTGTGAGGCGCCGCCGCGCCGGCAACTTTAGCCCCCGGAGGGTCCACGGCGGGGCCGGTGCGGGGCCGCAAAACTGTCCTTGCCATGGACCGCCAACAGGCGCATCATGGTGGAAAATGACTCAGGAGGACACCATGGCAGCTCCACGTTTGATTGAGGTCCGCCAGCCGCGCCACAATGACGTGGTTGGCAAGGCATTTGTCATTGCCGGCTTCGGCACCGGCTTTGAGGCAGTGGTCCTGTGGAAAGTTCTGGACAACGCCGGTCACACCTTGGGCAGCGGCAACATCCACGGGGCCGGCTCCATGGGTGTCATCCATGACTTTGGCAATGTGGTGACGCTGGGAAACACCCCGGCCCGCGGAGCCCACGTGACTCTGCAGGTGTTTGGCGATGATCCCTCCGGCATCCACCCGCCCGGGCCGGACCTGAACCTGGTTCGGATCACCTTGTTCACGGCGCTGGCGGGCTTCAAGCTCTATGAGGTCAAGAGCGGGGACAACCTCACCAAGATCGCCCTGCAGCAGGGGCAAAACACCACGGCAACCGACATCTTTGACGCCAACAGGGACACCATCGTCAACCCCAACCTGATCTTCCCCGGCCAGATTTTTCGCATCCCGCTGCTCAGCTGAGCAGTGTCTTGGCCATCACTGAAATTGACACCACCACAGGAAGAAGAGGCAAGGACATGTCACCAATCCATGGGCGAGCCTACTGCAGCATTGCCCCGCCGGACATGCTGGGGCGGCTGGCCGTTGACGGAACCCCCAAACAGCGGGATGCAGCAGTCCGGGCATTGGCCACCTCCGCCGCCATCCGCTCCCAACGCGCCGTGATGGGCCGGCTCAACCGCCAGCTCAACCTGAACATCGGGCAGATGGTGGGCTTCGCCGTCACCCCGGCGCGCCGCCTGACCATCTACGACAACAAGACCAATGGGCGGACCTTCCTGCCCGGTGTGCGGGCCCGTGATTGGGGCCAGCCGCCGGTGGAGGACCCTGCCGTCAACCAGGCCTACGACGGCAGCAGCGCAACGTACGAGTTTTACCGCGATGTGTACAACCGCAACTCCCTGGATGGTGTGGGCCTGGAGTTGGTCTCCAGCGTCCACTACGGGGTTGGGTTCGACAACGCTTTCTGGGACGGTTCCCAAATGGTGTACGGCGACGGCAGCGGGCGGATCTTCCAGATTGGCGGGTTGACCCGTTCCCTGGATGTCATAGCGCATGAGCTGACCCATGGCGTCACGGAACTGACGGCGGGCCTGGTCTACAGCAAACAGTCCGGGGCCCTAAACGAATCCTTCTCAGACGTCTTTGGCGCCATGGTCAAGCAATACAGCCTCAAGCAGACTGCCGCCGAGGCGGACTGGATGATCGGGGAAGGAATCCTGGTGCCAGCACTCGGGGCTGCCCTGCGCTCCATGATGAATCCCGGCACGGCCTACTCGGGAGACAGGCAGCCCGGCCACATGGACGACTACTTGGACCTGCCGGACAACAACGATCCCCGCAATGACAACGGCGGCGTCCACATTAACTCCGGCATCCCCAACCACGCGTTCGCATTGGCGGCCACGGCCATGGGCGGCAACTCCTGGGAGAAGACGGGAAAGATCTGGTACAAGGTGCTGACCACCCGCCTGCGCCCCAACACGCAATTCGACGAGGCCGCCCAGGCCACCGTGGACGTTGCCGGGGCCCTGTATAGTTCCACCGAACAAGACATCGTCCACAACGCATGGAAAGAGGTCGGTGTCCGTACATGAAGCTGACGATTCGCAGGGGCGGCGGGCTTGCCGGCATGGTCACCCGGACCGAGCTGGACGGGCAAGCGTTGCCGAAAACGGCTGCGGAGGACTTTGCCGGTGTGGTGGCCCGCGCCAATCTTGCGCTCCAGCCTGCAACGCCGCCTGCCCGCAACTGGCCCGACGCCCTGCTCTATGACATCTCCTTGGAGCAGACGGGCCCACCGGTCAGCGTCCACTACACGGATGAGACCCTGCCCGAAACCGTCCGCCAACTTCTGGCATGGGTGGACGGGCGCCCGGAGCGGGTCGAATCGATCGAAATGTAGCCGTACCTCATGCAAAAGGAGGACGACGGCGGAACCTTAGTTCCGCCGTCGTCCTCCCCACGACCTCCCACGACCTCGAAAGGGCTAGGCGCGCTCTGCTGCCTCAACCACATTGGCCAGCAGCATGGCCCGGGTCATGGGTCCAACGCCGCCCGGGTTCGGGGAGATCCAGCTGGCAACCTCTGCCGCTGCGGGCTCCACGTCGCCGGTGACAACAGCCTTGCCGTTGCCATCATCCACGCGGCTCACGCCAACGTCCAGGACAATGACTCCCGGCTTGAGGTCAGCGGCCTTGATCATGTGCGCAACGCCTGCGGCGGCCACAACAACATCGGCCTGGCGCAGTTCGGCGGCCAGATCCTTCGTGCCGGTGTGCGCCAACACCACAGTGGCGTTGATGTCGCGGCGGGTCAGCAGCAGGCCCATGGGCCGGCCAATGGTCACACCACGGCCCACCACCACAACGCGTTTGCCATCCAGCGTGATCCCGTGGCGTTCCAGCAGCACAATGCAGCCCTTGGGGGTGCACGGCAGCGGGGACGTCATGGGACGGTTCACATTGGCCACCAGGCGGCCCAGGTTCATGGGGTGCAGGCCGTCGGCGTCCTTGTCCGGGTCAATGGCTTCAAGCACCACGTCCTGGTCAATGTGCTTAGGCAGCGGCAGCTGCACAATGTAGCCGGTGCAGGCAGGGTCCTCATTGAGCGCACGGACAGCTGCCAGGACTTCATCCTGGGTGGCCGTCTCGGGCAGATCGATGCGGATGGAATTGATGCCAACTTCGGCACAGTCCTTGTGCTTACCACCCACGTACCACTGGGAGCCCGGATCCGAGCCAACCAAAATGGTGCCCAGGCCCGGGATGACGCCGCGGGCAGCCAGGGCCGCCACGCGTTCGGTCAACTCGGCTTTGATGGCCGCGGCTGTGGCCTTGCCATCAAGGATTTGAGCAGTCATGCGGTTTACCATTCTTCCTGACCGGGGTAGAGCGGGAAGTTCGCGGCAAGTGCCTTCACGCGGGCGCTGAGGGCGTCAACATCTGCGCCACCCTTCAGTGCTGCTGCGATGATCTCGGCAACCTCGGTGAACTCCGGTGCACCGAAGCCACGCGTGGCCAGTGCCGGGGTGCCGATGCGCAGGCCGGAGGTGACCATCGGCGGGCGGGGGTCGAACGGAACGGCGTTGCGGTTCACGGTGATGCCAACGCTGTGCAGGAGGTCCTCGGCCTGCTGGCCGTCCAGGACGGAGTTGCGCAGGTCAACCAGAACCAGGTGAACATCCGTGCCACCGGTCAGCACGGACACGCCGGCTTCGGCAACGTCGGGAGCGTTCAAACGCTCGGCAATGATCTTGGCGCCTTCGAGCACGCGGGCCTGGCGTTCCTTGAACTCTTCACCGGCAGCAATCTTGAAGGCCACGGCCTTAGCGGCGATGACGTGCATGAGCGGGCCACCCTGCTGTCCCGGGAACACAGCCGAGTTGAGCTTCTTGGCCCACTCCTTTTTGGCCAGGATCACGCCGGAGCGCGGGCCGGAGAGGGTCTTATGCACCGTGGAGGTGACGACGTCGGAGTACGGCACCGGGTTCGGGTGCAGGCCTGCTGCCACCAAACCGGCAAAGTGGGCCATGTCCGTCCAAAGCAGGGCGCCAACTTCATCGGCGATCGAGCGGAACGCTGCAAAGTCCAGCTGGCGCGGGTAGGCGGACCAGCCGGCGATGATGACCTGGGGCTTCTCGGCGATGGCCTGGGCGCGCAGCTTGTCCATGTCAATGCGGAAGGTATCGGGTTCAACTTCGTAGGCGGCAACCTCGTACAGCTTGCCGGAGAAGTTCAGCTTCATGCCGTGGGTCAAGTGACCGCCATGGGCCAAGGACAGGCCCATGATCTTGTCGCCGGGCTTGATCATGGCGGCAAGGGCGGCAGCGTTGGCCTGGGCACCGGAGTGCGGCTGAACGTTAGCGTATTCGGCACCGAAGAGGTCCTTGACGCGTTCGATAGCCAGGTTTTCGGCCACGTCCACATACTCGCAGCCGCCGTAGTAGCGGCGGCCCGGGTAGCCTTCGGCGTACTTGTTGGTCAGCACGGAGCCCTGGGCTTCAAGGACGGCGCGAGGGGCGAAGTTTTCGGAGGCAATCATCTCCAGCGTGTCGCGCTGGCGGCCAAGCTCGTCCTTCAGGACGGCTGCAATTTCCGGGTCCAGCTCGGAGAGCGGGGCGTTGGTCACGGACTGGGTGGGGCTAAAAGACACTACAGACTCCTGAGTAGGCAGCACGAAAAAACTCTTCTAGGAAAGATTATCGCTAATGCGTTGGCGGCCGTATTTGAACTTAACCTTGGCGGTAACTTTGCCGCGGGGCCTTCCGGCTCCGACAAAAATTGCACCAAGATTACTGACGTCCAACCACGCGCATTGGCTTTACTTGACCTCGCGTCCCAGGCGTACGATCTTAAGGTCTTCGCTTCGTGCTGCTCCCCGGTGGTGTCCCACCTCATCGCCAGTCGCAACACCCCAATTGTAGTACAGGGGCACATTTGGGCGGTAACGTTGAACGGGTGACTGAACTGAACTCTCCCCACTCCCCTGCTGGTTATGTCCTGACGCTTTCCTGCGCGGACCAGCCCGGCATTGTCCATGCCGTCTCGGGCTCCCTGCTGGAAGCCGGTTGCAACATCACCGATTCTCAGCAGTACGGCAATCCGGACACCGGCACGTTCTTCATGCGCGTGGCAGTGGAAACCACCACCTCCTTCAGCCGCTTGCGCGAGCATCTGGAAGCCGTTGCGGAAACCTTCAGCCTGAACTGGCAGCTGCACCGTGCCGGGGCGCCCGTGCGCACGTTGATCCTGGCCTCCAAGGCGGCGCACTGCATCAACGATCTGTTGTTCCTGCAGCGCTCGGGCACTCTGCCCATCGAGATTCCGGCCATTGTCTCCAACCACCGTGACCTGGAGCCGCTGGCCGAGTTCTACGGCATCCCGTTCTACTACATCCCCGTCACGCCCGACACAAAGGCCGACGCCGAGGCAGCCCTGCTGGAGCTCGTTGCCGAGCACAACGTGGAGCTGGTGGTCCTGGCCCGCTACATGCAGGTGCTCTCCGACGGTCTCTGCCAGCAGCTGGCTGGCAAGGCCATCAACATCCACCACTCCTTCCTGCCGTCCTTCAAGGGCGCCAAGCCGTATCACCAGGCGCATGCCCGCGGCGTGAAGATCATTGGCGCCACGGCCCACTACGTCACGGCCGTCCTGGATGAGGGTCCCATCATTGAGCAGGAAGTGATCCGCGTGGACCACGGCCACTCCGTGGAAAACTTTGTCTCCGTGGGCCGCGCCGTTGAAGCGCGCACCCTGGCCCAGGCCGTTCAGTGGCACGCCGAGCACCGGGTGCTGCTCGACGGCCACAGGACAGTGGTCTTCGACTAACTTTTCCAACTGACCCGCAGAAAACGGCGAAAATATGCGTTCTGGACGCCATTTTCGCCGTTTTCTGCGGGTCAGTTTCGTTCAACCGCGACGGCAGCTACTGTGACGCGGGCGAGACGTTCTCGGGTGTGGACTACTCCGTGGGTGACTCGCGGCCGCCAACGCCGTGGGACTCGCGGCCGCCGGCTCCGTGGGTGACCTCGGTGCGAACCTCAATCAGGGAGGCCGAGCCATTGACGACGAATTCCTCCGGGCGGACATCCAGCCACGCCGGTAGCTCTCCGCGCCCGGGAGGTCCCACCAGCGATCAGTCCAGGGACATGGGCCCGATCTCGGCCAGCAGCTCGCCCGGGCCGGGATTCTCCGGTGCCGAGGTGCCGCCCAAATGCTTCACAACGCCCCACACGGCGTTCAGCGCGGTGGTGACGGCGCCGTCGGCCCATCCCGCCGTCCAGGAGACGTCGTCGCCGGCCAGGAAGATGCCGCGCTGGCTTTCGGGCAGCTCCGCCTGGTCAAAGTGCGTGAACAGGCGCTGCTGGTAGCGGTAGTGGCCGGGCAGGTTGGCCTTGAACGCCCCCATGAAATTGGGATCGGCCTCCCAGGACACCGTGATGGGCGCCCCCACAATGTGTGCGGCAATGTCCACGTTCGGGTAGATCTGGGCCAGCGAGTGCAGCATCAGTTCCACCCGCTCCTCGGCCGAGAGCGAGAGCCACTTCAGCGCGTCGTCGTTCCAGGTGTAGGACAGCAGAATCACGGCGGGCGCGTCCGGGCCATTGTCCAGCAGGTAGGTGGCCCGGTTGAGCCTGTCGGTCAGCGTCATGGACATGACCTCGCGGCCCGTCTCCGGGTCAATGTCCTTCCAGAACGGCCTGTCCACCATGACAAACGTCTTGGAGGACTGCATATAGTGCGATCTCTCAATGGCCGTCCACATGGGCGCCGCAAACAGTGATTCCTCCGTGTTGATGCGGGTGGAGAGCAGCCAGGACTGGCAGGTGCTGATGACCACGGGGAAGCGGTGCGTCTTGCCCCAGCGCTCGGTGACCTCCAGCGAGCCGTCCGCGGCCCGGGAAATCTTGGCCACGCCTCCGCGCGGGGAGCCTGCGTGCAGCGACTTCAGCGAGGTACCTGCTGGCCAGTGTTCCATGCCCGACGGCGCATCCTCCCACAGTGCCTCGGGGAGCCTTTGCGCCCCGCCGGCAATGCTGCGGTGCCCGTCGTCGGCGTCGGTGTAGACCACGCGGAGGATTTCCAGGATGGAGTTGGGGAAGTCGGTGTCCCAGCCGCCGGTGCCGAAGCCCACCTGGCCGAAGGCCTCGCGGTGGCCGAACCCGGCCTTCTTGAACGCTTCACTGGCGGCGATGAAGCCGTAGAACGTTTGCTCGTCCAGGGCCGGCACCAGGGCGTTCCAGATTTCCTTGATGGTTTTGGTGTCCCGGGTGCGGATGGCTTCTTGCATCTGGGCGAACGCGGCGCCGTCGTTCACGGAAGCTCGCCAGGCCCGGGCCACTTCGTGGAAGAACTCCGGGAGGTCAGCCTCGGTGACGGCGTAGTGGGATTCGCCGGTCAGTTCAATGACAGTGCTGGAGGTTGCCCCGGAGAGCGGGTTAGGGAACTCTTCAGTGCCAAGTCCCATCTGGTCAACGTAGTGATAGAAGGCGCGCCCGGAGACCGGGAATCGCATGCCGCCCAGGTCCGCCGTAACCTCCGGCGCCCCGGGGAAACTGGCTGTGCGCAGCCGGCCGCCGATTTGCTCGGGCTCAAAAATGACGGGTCTGAGCCCCATCTTCATGAGTTCGTAGGCGGCCACCAGCCCGGAAAGCCCAGCCCCAATGACTCCCACCTCGGTGCCGTGGGCCAGCTGCGGGACGCTGCCCAAACCGGCGGGATGCGCCAGGTAGTGGTCGTAGCTGAACGGGAAATCCGGGTTCAGCATGGTGATTGCGTCAGTCATGGTTACGGTGCCTTCACGGTGTTGGTGTGTTCGGAGGGAGCGCTGTCCGTCTCAAAGCTGCGGGTGGAGAGTTCCTGGTATTCGTCCTCGGTCAGGGCGGCCACCCGGGAGTGGCGGCGTCCGTAGCCAAAGTATGCCAGCAACCCCACCATCATCCAGGCCAGGAACACGATCCAGGTGTTGCCGCCGAGGTTGACCATCAGGTAGATGCACATGAGCGCACCAAGGATTGGCGTGACGGGGTAGAACGCCACCTTGTAGCTGCGCTTAAGCTCGGGCCGGTTGCGGCGCAGGTAGATGACGGCAACGTTGACCAAGGCAAAGGCGAACAGGGTGCCGATGCTGGTGGCGTCGGCCAGTGCACCGAGCGGGACCAGCCCGGCGGTCACTGCTACCACTATGCCAACAATCAAGGTGCCAGCCACGGGGGTGCCGCGCTTTTTGGAGATCCGGCCGAAAATCTTCGGCACCAATCCGTCACGGGACATGGACATCAGGATGCGCGTTTGGCCGTACAGCACCGTCAGGACAATGCTGGCGATGGCCAGGACTGCGCCCACGGAGAACACCAGGGCAATCCACGGCTGGTGCGTGATTTCCAGCAGGATCTGCACCAGGGCGGCCTGGGTTCCGTCGAACCAGGTCCATTCCCGGGCACCGACGGCGGCCACAGCCACCAGCACGTACAAGGTGGTCACGATGACCATGGACAGCATGATGGCCCGGGGCAGATCGCGCTGCGGGTTTTTGGCCTCCTCGCCGGCTGTGGAAGCGGCGTCGAACCCTATGTAGGAGAAGAACACCCGGGAGGCGGCGGCGGAGACACCGGCGGCACCCATGGGCATGAGCGGGCTCAAGTTGCCTATGGTGAAGGCGCTGAAAGCAATGGCGCAAAAGAACAGCAGGATCGCGATCTTGACGATCACAATGGCCGTGTTGACCCAGGCGCTCTCCTTGGCACCGCGAATCAGCAACACCATGGACAGCAACACAATGGCCATGGCGGGCAGGTTCAGCAAACCACCGGCTCCGGGCGGCTGCGAGATGGCCTCCGGCAGCGCCCAGCCAAAGGCGGCCAAGGATTCGTTGATGTATTGGCCGGCCCCAACGGACACGGCGGCCACCGAGACCGCGTATTCAAGCACCAGGCACCAGCCACAAATCCAGGCCATGCCTTCACCCAGGGTGACGTAGGTGTAGGAGTAGCTGGATCCTGCCGCCGGCACCATGCCCGCCATTTCCGCGTACGACACCGCGGAGAGCAGTGCGGCGATGCCGGCAATCAGGAAGGCGATGAAGACGGCGGGCCCGGCCAGCGGCACGGAATCGCCAAGGATCACCAAAATGCCGGTGCCCAGTGTGGCGCCCACACTGATCATGGTCAGCTGGAAGACGCCAAAGCTGCGGACCAGTTTCCGGCCACCGGAACCGTTCTGGGCCTCGTCGAGCATCTGCCCCAGGGGCTTGCGACGCAGCAGTTGCCGGCCCAAGCCAACGGCGGGCCCGCTGCGGCGCGGGCCTCCGGCGGTTGCAGTCGACGTTGACTGCGGGCTGAGCTGATCACGTAGTGACATTCTCTAAATCCCATTCTATGTGGTCCTGCGGGTGCAGGGTGGTCCTGCGAGTGCAGGTAATGCTGTGCAAGTTCCTCAACACTAGTCCTGTGACGCGCATCTCATGGAAGTGCAAAACGTCCTGTACGCTTTGACCATGAGACTAAATGCACCATCAGCTCCTGGCTCATCGGAGCTCACCACCGGCACGGTCAGCGTTGACCTCGACGCCATAGCGCACAATGTCCGCATCCTGCGCGGGCACACCAGCGCGCCGCATTTCATGGCAGTGGTCAAGGGAAACGCCTACGGCCACGGCCTGTTGGAAACGGCCCGGACCGCCGTGGCCGCCGGCGCCGACTGGCTCGGGACAGCTCAGCTGTCCGAGGCGCTGACCTTGCGCCGCCACGGCATCACCACCCCCATCTTGGCCTGGCTCTACCTGGCCACCTCATCCGGCGGCGCCATTACCGACGCCGTCCAGCATGACATCGATGTGTCCCTGGGCAGCGTGGCCCAGCTGGAGGTTGTGGCCGGGACCGCGCAGACCTTGGGCCGGACGGCGTTCATCCACCTGGAGCTGGACAGCGGGCTGAGCCGTGGCGGGGCCCGCCGTGAGGATTGGCCCGCCCTGGTGGCCGCGGCGCGTGCGGCGGAACTCACCGGCGCCGTGTCCGTCCGCGGGGTGTGGACACACCTGGCCTGGGCCGATGTCCCGGCGCACCCTGCCAACACGGCCGCCGTGGCGGACTTTGAGGAGGCGGTTCAGGAGGCGTACGACGCCGGGCTGACGCCAACACTGCGGCATGCGTCCAGTTCGGCGAACATCCTGGCCCGGCCCGAATTCCACTTCGACATGGTGCGGGCCGGCCTGGCCATGTATGGACTCTCCCCCGCCGAGCACTTGGATCCGGCCGATTTTGGCCTGCGTCCGGCCCTGTCCGTTTCGGCCCCCGTGGTGCTGGTCAAGCATGTCCCCGCGGGCACGGGCGTCAGCTACGAGCACCGCGCCATCACGCACGAATCACGCTACCTGGGGCTGATCCCGTTGGGCTATGCCGACGGGATCCCCAAGGGCATCTCCGGGAGCAGCATCGTCATGGTGGGTGGGCACAAGGTGCCGGTGATCGGCAAGGTGTGCATGGACCAGTTCATGGTGGATTTGGGGCACCAGACCGGCGTCAAGGTCGGCGACACGGCGCTCCTGTTTGGCGATCCTCAGGCGGGGGCGGCGAGCGCCGACGACTGGGGCGCGGCCATCAACAGCCACGGCGACGAGATCATCAACCGCATCGCCCCGAGACTGCAGCGGGTGTACACCCATGGCCGCTGATACCACGAAGGTCCGGGCGCTGCCTCTTTCCAATGAGGAGGTGGAGTCACGATTCCGCTCCGTCACTTTGGCCCAGTTCCTGGCGGAGCTGCCGGACGAGTTGACCATTTTGCACGACGCCGATCTGCAGGCCCGCCTGCGTTGGGTGGAGCCGAGCGAGCTGGCCGACCCCACGCCGTATTTGATGGACGGCGAATTTGTCCTGACCGCCGGGCTGCCATTGCTGGGCGAAGGGGGCACGGCGGATGCCATTGACGCTTATGTGGAGCGGCTCGCCGGGGCCAACGTCTGCGCCCTGGGATTTGGCCTGACCCCGTACCACGATGAGGTGCCGCCGGCCTTGGCAGCATCCTGCCGGCGCCACGGCCTCACGCTGGTGGAGGTGCCACCCACGGTGCCCTTTGCCGCGATCGGGCTGCAGTTTGCCCAGCTCTTGGAGTCCGATTCGGCCAAGGTATTCCGCCAGCTCGCCGAAACCAACCGGCTGCTCATGCGCGCGGTGCTGTCACCGCGTCCTGATCAGGAAGTCCTGGGGACCTTGGTCCAGCGGGTGCCCTGCTGGGCGGTGCTGGTGGGGGCCGACGGGAAGGTGCGGGCGCGCGCCGGGGGCAACCCGGCCGACGTCGTCACTCTTGGGCCGTTGTTGCAGCGGCTGTTCTCGGGGTCGGGCCCGCGGGTTGAGTTGGACAGCTACCCCTCCCCCGGGTCCGAGTTTGTGGTGGGTCACCCGCTGCGCAGCACCCGGGATGTGAATCTTGGCGCCTTGGTGATTGGGTCCGCGGACCGCCTGTCGCCAGCCCACAACAACATTGTCTCCTCCGCCGTCGGGCTGCTGGAGCTGCTCTCCCGGCAGCGCACCAGCGGCTCGCTGGCACCCAGCCAGCTGGCCACAGCGTTGCTGCTGCACCCGGAGACACTCGCCACGGGCACGGCCAGGGAGGTGTCCGCCGCGAAGGACCTGCTGGCGCAAAGCCTTGGCTCCACCCGTTCGGCGCCCATGCGCGTTGTTCAGGGCGTCAACGTGGACGCGCCGCAGTGGCGCAGTTCAGACTCGCCCGTGCGTGAGCTGCTGCAGTGGCGGCGCATCTTCGACACCAAGCTGGTGGAGATCACCGAATACGGCTTCGCCGCAGTGACGCGCCTGAAGGTGGACGACGCAGCAGTGGCCGAGGCCGAGCGGCTCGGCTGGCGGCTGGTCATCGGTGATCCCGTGGAGCTCAACAGCCTCCCGGCCGCCTACCAGCGCGTGGGTGCACTGCGAGCACGGGCACGCGCCACGGCGGAGACCCTGCGAGTGGATTCGGTGACGTGGTCCGTGACGGGACTGCTGGGCAGGGAGGCTGGCTCCATGCTGGCCGGGCAGGTGTTGGCACCGTTGCTGGAACCCGAACGCCAGGACGCCCTGCTCGACGTGCTCCGCGGCTGGTTGGCGCAGAACGGCAACTGGGACGCCACCGCCAAGGCGCTGGGGCTCCACCGCAACAGCGTCCGGCGCCAAATCGGCG
This sequence comes from Arthrobacter sp. HLT1-20, assembly GCF_054510895.1. Classification (NCBI taxonomy): domain Bacteria; kingdom Bacillati; phylum Actinomycetota; class Actinomycetes; order Micrococcales; family Micrococcaceae; genus Arthrobacter; species Arthrobacter sp. HLT1-20. Next base: position 29,848 of record NZ_JBTNDR010000029.1, read on the forward strand.
TCGTGGCCGAGCTGCTGGACAGGGATCTCAACGATGCACAGACCCGTGCGGATCTGTGGATCGCGCTGCAGTACGCCCCACCCTCCCCCTAACCCCACCTTCCTTCGCCGAGTCAGACCGAAGCCTGTCGAGGAAGGAGCATCGCGACGTCTGACTCGGCAGCGATCCGTCTGACTCGGCGCAGAGTCAGGACTCGCGGGCCCACTCTGCGTAGAGCTGGGGCCGGCGCTCGGCTAGGTAGGGCACGTCTCTGCGGCTGGCCCGGATGGTTTCGGCGTCTAGCTGGGCGTAGAGCAGCGTGGCGTCGGCCCCGGCGGTGGCCAGGAATCCGCCGTCGGACCCGATAATGACGCTTCCGCCGCCAAAGGCCACTGACGATTCCACACCGCAGTGGTTGGCGTAGGCGAGGGCCACATGATTTTCCAGCGCCCGGGCACGCACCAAAACCTGCGGAACCTCATCAAATCCATGCGCCAGGGCTGTGGGCACCAGCACCACATCGGCGCCGCGCACCGCCGCCGCGCGGACAGTCTCGGGGAATTCCACGTCGTAGCAAATGACCATGGACAGATTCAACCCCTTGAACTGCACGACGCCGGGAGCTTGCGTTGCGCCGATGAAGGCCGCCCGCTCCGTGTCACCAAAGAGGTGCACTTTTCCATAGTCCAACAGTTCGGCGCCGGACGCGTCCACCAGTGTGGCACTGATATTGAGGCGGTCGCCATCCAATCGCGGCAGGCTGTAGACCAGGGCAATGCCCCGGCTCCTGGCAATGTCGGCGAGCTCATCGCGAAGGCGCGGGAGCTGGCCGGGATCAAATTCGGCGTGGATGAGTGCGGGATCGTAGCCGGGCACGAACAATTCGGGCGTGAGCAGGAGGTCGGCGCCGGCGGCGGCAGCGTCACTGGCCGCCGCATCAATGACGGCAAGGTTCCCCGCCAGGTCCAGCGGCACGGCATTAGCCTGCAACAACGCCAACAACATGTTTACTCCTTGGTGCTCTGCTTGGATTTGTCTCCACGGGCTGTTCCCTCAGCTCCACAGTAGCGGCGCCGCCGCCGGAAAGTGTGGGTGCAATCTCACCACGCAACGTTGGTCTTGGGACGATTTGTCCGTTGCGGCGGGCCGGTATTCGGTAGCATCGGCTAGAAGAGCGCAATTTCGTGGGCGGGCACCAGCCTGCCCGCCTCCTGGAACGGATCCCTCATGAAGCAATTGATCACCTTTGACGGTATTACCCCCACAGTGGATGACAGCGCGTTCGTGGCGCACACGGCCGTTCTGATTGGCCGGGCATCCCTGGGCGCCGACTCCAGCGCCTTTTACGGCGTGGTGATGCGCGGGGACACCAACTCCATCACCGTGGGGGCTGGCAGCAATCTGCAGGACAACGTGGTGCTGCACGCCGATCCCGGCTTTCCCACACACGTTGGCGATGGTGTCAGCGTGGGCCATGGCGCCGTGATCCACGGCTGCACCGTGGAGGACAACTGCCTGATTGGCATGAGCGCAACCATCATGAACGGTGCCGTCATTGGCGCCGGGTCCCTGGTTGCCGGTGGCGCGGTTGTCTTGGAAGGTGCAGTGATTCCCCCGGGCTCCCTGGTAGCGGGGGTGCCGGCCAAGGTCCGCCGGGAACTCAGCGCCGAGGAAATCGAGCATGTTCGCGAGAACGCCACAAACTACGTGGCGTTGGCCCGCAAGCACAAGCTGGTCCAGCCCTAGGGCACACAGGGCAGGCAGACCCTCAGATAGTTCATAGATTCAATCTAGTGATTAATCTTGCGTTAACTTCTTGACTACAAGGTGAACGTAGGGCACGCTCGTTTGTATGCTCGACGACGAACAGCCCACCACGCCTGCCCAACGGCGAGCCCGAAACCCCGGCTCGCAGTCCGCACTTCGAAGCCGAAATCAACAGCGGCTCACGCAACAACTACTCAAGGGTGGCCCGGCAACCCAAGCTGATTTAGCCCGTATCACGGGCCTCTCCACAGCCACCGTCTCCAATATCGTCAAGAGCATGGCCGCTGCGGATCTGGTCACTCTCACACCGGTCACCAGTTCTGGTCGGCGCGCAATGTCGGTTCGCTACAACGGTGACAGTGCAATAGCCGCCGGCATCGACTTTGGGCGCACCCACGTCCGGGTGGTCCTTGCCAATACCGGCTATCAGGTGCTGGCCGAGGAGGAGGCACCCTTGCCGCGGGGCCACCGAGCTGCCGAAGGCATTCAGACGGCCTCCCTTTTGCTGGACAAACTCATGAAAAGGGCGGGAATTTCCCGCTCGCAACTCATCGGTGCCGGCGCCGGTATTCCGGGGCCCATCGACAGCCGCAATGGCAAGGTTATCCGCGGCGCGATCCTGCCCGAATGGGTCGGCATCAATTTGCATGACGAGCTGGAAAGGGCGCTGAAAATCCCGGTCTTTGTTGATAATGACGCTAATCTGGGCGCCCTTGCCCAACTCGCGTGGGGCCATCAAGGCAACGTCCAGAACCTGATGTTTATCAAGATTGGTACCGGCATCGGGGCGGGGCTCATCCTCCGAGGCGCGCTTTTTCACGGCAGCTTCGGTGTCACAGGGGAAATTGGTCACGTGACCATTGAAGAGCACGGCATGATTTGCCGCTGCGGTAACCGCGGCTGCCTTGAAACGGTGGCCTCAACGGCTACCATGGTGGAGCTACTGAGCAGGGGCCAGGACCAGCCCATTTCGACGGCGGATATCCTCAGCCAGGCGACAGCGGGAGACCCGGCAACCCTGCGTGTGCTCGACGACGCTGGCATGGCTATTGGCCGCGCCTTGGCCAACGTGGCGAATCTGATCAGCCCCGATGTCATCGTCATCGGAGGCCCCCTGACGGAGTTGGGTGAACTGTTTTTGGCCCCCATTCGCCGAGGATTGCTCCGGCATGCCGTGCCCGTCATTGGTGACAGCATTGGGCTCAAGATGTCTCATTTAACCTCCCGGGCCGAGGCTTTGGGCGCCGCCGCGCTGGTGTTTCAAAACGAGCCAAGGTCGATAATTTCTTAAACCGTTACCATCTCGTAGCGTTAAAGACTTGACCACAAGCGTGTGAGCTAGTTTACTTTTCGAGTACCGGTTAATGCCGATACTCCGCGAAGTCAGTAATGTCCGCGGGCAAAGAAGCCCCGCCATCCAGTGCAAACCTTGGCGGGGCAAAGACAAAGAAGTCAGTTGTGGAAGGCGTAAGCATTATGGTGTCCGCGAACCCCGTCATACTCGAGATGCGATCCATCACCAAGGAATTCCCTGGTGTGAAGGCACTTTCAGATGTATCCATCACCGTTCGTGCCAGCGAGATCCACTCCATCTGTGGCGAAAATGGCGCAGGCAAGTCAACTCTCATGAAGGTCCTCTCCGGCGTCTACCCCTTCGGTAACTACGACGGGGAGATCGTGTTCCAAAACGCCGTCTGCGAGTTCAAGGACATCCGCGCCAGTGAAAACGCCGGGATCGTCATCATCCATCAGGAACTTGCCCTGATCCCCGAACTATCCATCACCGAGAACATTTTCCTGGGCAACGAACCCACCAAGTTCGGTGTCATCAACTGGGCCGAGGCCCGCATGCGGACCATGGAATTAATGGCCCGCGTTGGCCTGAGCGAGGATCCCGATACCCCGATCAAGGAAATTGGTGTCGGCAAGCAGCAGCTCGTTGAAATCGCCAAGGCCTTGAACAAATCGGTTAAGCTCCTCATCCTCGATGAGCCAACGGCTGCCCTAAACGAGTCCGATTCCCAGCACCTGCTGGATTTGATCCGCGGACTCAAAAGCAAGGGCATCAGCTGCATCATGATCTCGCACAAGCTCAACGAGATCGAGCAGGTCTCTGACTCCATCACCATCATCCGCGACGGCAAGTCCATCGAGACCCTTGATGTGAAGGCCGACGGCGTGGACGAGGACAGAATCATCCGCGGCATGGTGGGACGTACCCTGGAATCCCGCTTCCCCGATCACACGCCCAAGATCGGCGAGGTGTTCTTTGAGGTCAGGAACTGGACCGTGGCCCACCCCCAGGTCTCGGACCGGCTCGTATGCAAGAACTCCAGCTTCAATGTCCGGCGCGGCGAAATTGTTGGTATTGCCGGCCTGATGGGTGCCGGCCGAACCGAACTGGCGCGCTCCATCTTTGGCCGCTCCTACGGCAACTACCTGTCCGGGCAGATCATCAAGGACGGCAAGGAAATCACCCTGCGCAACGTCCCGCAGGCCATCAAGCACGGACTTGGCTACGTGACCGAGGACCGCAAGACACTGGGTCTGAACCTCCTCGATGACATCAAGACCACCACGGTCTCGGCCAACCTTGATGCCATCTCGAAACACACCGTCGTTGACCGCGACAAGGAATTTTCGGTGGCAGAACGCTACCGCAAGCAGCTCCGCACCAAGGCCCCCACCGTGGACGAGGGCGTCGCGAAGCTCTCCGGCGGAAACCAACAGAAGGTTGTCCTGGCGAAGTGGATGTTCACCGACCCTGATCTGCTCATTCTCGATGAGCCCACCCGCGGCATTGATGTGGGCGCCAAGTATGAGATCTACGGGATCATTCAGGAGCTGGCCAACCAGGGCAAGGGCGTGATCGTGATTTCCTCGGAACTGCCCGAGCTGCTCGGCATTTCTGACCGGATTTACACCATTTTTGAGGGCGCCATCACGGGCGTCCTCGACAAGAATCAGGCAAGCCAGGAAACGTTGATGAAACGCATGACCGCTGCCACCAAGTCTGCCTAGACCCAGGGAAGAAAAAGGACACCCCCAATGAACATCTTCAAACAACTCTTCGGCGGCAATTCACGCCAATTCGGCATGATCTTTGCCCTCGTCGCCTTGGTCATCTTCTTTCAGTGGAGGACCGAGGGGCTGATTCTTACCCCGGACAACGTCATCAACTTGATGAACGGCTACTCCTACATCCTGATCCTTGCGATCGGCATGGTGCTGGTCATCATCGCCGGCCACATTGACCTCTCAGTGGGTTCCGTCGCCGCGTTTGTTGGCATCGTTGTGGCCCTGGCCATGCGTGACTTGAACCTACCCTGGTACCTGGGCATCCTTGCCGGTTTGGCACTGGGCGCGGCCATCGGTGCGTGGCAAGGCTTCTTCGTGGCCTATGTGGGCATTCCCGCCTTCATCGTCACCCTGGCCGGCATGCTGCTGTTCCGCGGCGCCAACCAGCTCTTCGGCAAATCACTGACCATCCCGGTTCCCAAGGAGTTCCAAACCATCGGCGCCGGTTACCTGCCCGAGATTGGCCCGAACACCGGCTACAACAACCTGACTCTTCTCATCGGCATCCTCGGTGTTGGCGCCTTGGTCTGGGGAGAGTTCCGCGGCCGCCGCAAGGCGGTGGCCCTGGGTTCCGACGTCAAGCCGCTGTGGGTCACCGTCACCAAGGTTGTTGTCTTCGCCGCCGTCATCCTTTATGTCACCTACCTCTTCGCCACCGGCCGCCCCGGCACTTCCTTCCCGATCCCCGGCATCATTCTCGGTGTTCTGGTCCTGATCTACGGCTTCATCTCCTCCCGCACCACCATTGGCCGCCACGTCTACGCAGTGGGTGGCAACCGCCACGCCGCCGCACTCTCCGGTGTCAAGAGCAAGCGCACCGACTTCTTGGTCATGCTGAACATGTCCATGTTGGCCGGCCTGGCTGGCATGATCTTCGTTGCCCGCGCCAACGCTTCCGGCCCGTCCGACGGCGTTGGCTGGGAACTCGATGCCATCGCCGCCGTGTTCATTGGTGGCGCAGCCGTCACCGGCGGCGTGGGTACCGTGATGGGTTCCATGATCGGTGGTTTGGTCATGGCCGTGCTCAACAACGGACTGCAGTTGCTGGGTGTGGGGTCCGACTGGACTCAGATCATCAAGGGCCTGGTCCTGTTGGCAGCTGTCGTCTTTGACGTTTACAACAAGAACCAGGGCAAGGCGTCCTTCATCGGCTTCATGATGAAAAAACTTGGCGGCAACAACAACCCCGATCTTGAAGTTGCCGAACCACTCAAAGGCACCATCAAGACCGAGGCCTAAAACTTCCTCCCCTTTTACAAAAACCAACAGAAAGCGAAGCACCATGTTGAAAATCAACAAGACGGTCAAGACAATGGCCGTTATCCTGGCCGCATCATCGCTGGCCCTTACCGGTTGTGGCCGGGCCGAGACACCCGCAGCGTCAGGCAGTGCCGCCGCAGGCTTCGCCGCCGATTCCCTGATTGGTGTTGCCTTGCCGAAGAAGACCAGTGAAAACTGGGTACTCGCGGAAAAGCTGTTCAACGACGGCCTCACAGGCGCCGGTTACAAGGCTGATGTTCAGTTCGCCAACGGTGGCGTTTCCGAACAGCAGAACCAAATCACTGCCATGGTCACCAAGGGTGCCAAGGTCATCATCGTTGGCGCATTGGACGGCGGCCAGCTCGGCACGCAGCTCAAGCAGGCCAAGGATGCCGGCGCCACGGTCATCGCTTACGACCGCTTGCTCGTGAACACGCCCGATGTTGACTACTACGTTGCTTACGACAACTTCAAAGTCGGCGAGCTGCAGGGCCAGGCCCTGCTGGACGGCATGAAGGCCAAGAAGCCCCAAGGCCCTTACAACATTGAGCTCTTTGCCGGATCCCCGGATGACGCCAACGCAAAGGTCTTCTTTGACGGTGCCATGAAGGTTCTGCAGCCCAAGATCGACGACGGAACAGTGAAGATCGTTTCGGGTCAGAAGACCTTCGAGCAGGCCGTCACCCAGGACTGGAAGGCAGAAAATGCGCAGAAGCGCATGGACACGCTCCTTGTCGGCAGTTACAGCAGCGCAACGCTTGACGGTGTGCTGTCCCCCAACGACACCTTGGCCCGCGCCATCATGACCTCGGTCAAGGCTGCCGGCAAGGCCACCCCCACAGTGACCGGCCAGGATGCAGAGGTTGAGTCCGTCAAATCGATCATGGCTGGCGAGCAGTACTCCACCATCAACAAGGACACCACCGCCCTCGTGGAGCACGCGATCCAGATGGTCAAGGATCTGCAGGGGGGCAAGACGCCCGAGATCAACGACCCCACGTCCTACAACAACGGCGTCAAGGTTGTTCCGGCATTCCTGCTGGTTCCCCAGATCGTCACGAAGGAAAATGCTGCGGAGCAATTCGCTAATGACAAGGTTCTTGGCCCGCTGACGAAGTAGTCACAAGCCAAGGCGAGTCAATCGCAAGAGGCCCCGTTCGGCGTCGTACATCACGACGACGAACTGGGCCTCTGTCATCTCCTGCGCCACTGAGTAGGAGAACTACTTCGAGTCTTTGCCCCGCACCAGCTCCGCGGCTTCGCGCAGCTGGGCCTCGATAGTGTCCAGAAGCATGGGCAGGTCAATGCCCACCGGCGCCTTGGCCACGCCATCGATGGTCAGTCCCCAGCCGGTCCTGACCACGATGGGAAACGGAGCGGCAAACCAGGCAACGCGCAGGTCCTCAACGTGCGGGCGCTTCCTCACCACATCATGCACGAGCCGGGCCGCGGTTTCGCCCGCTTCCCAGAGTTGGCCTGCAAGTTCCTGCTTCGTTTCAATCGCTTCTCCAACGCACGGAGCTTGCCACAGCTCACGCCGTGGTCATCGCCGTGTTTTTCGTTGATGGCGCGGGCCCGGGGGGCCCACGAGGGCGGCAAGCTCGTCCAGCACCTCGACCACCGTTGTACTTGTCTCAGTCGTTTGCGCCATGTCATTCTCCACTTCCAAAGCAGGTCCATTCATCATCCGGGGCGGTGCCAACAAATTCCTGAAAGCAGAATCGTCGAAGCGCTTGTCATCTTCCCCCTCGGGCTTGATGTTGCTGGCAGAATTGAGCCATGACCATCCCACGTTTTGTCGGCACGCCCGACTGGTACACCTCGTTCAACCCCGAAACCCTCGCAGCCACCGGCACAGCCCTGCGCTGGGGTGTTGTTGCCACAGGAGGCATCGCCAACACCGTCACGGCGGACTTGGCCTTGCTCGAGGATGCCGTATTGCAGGCCGTCAGCTCCCGTGGTGAGAAGAGCGCGGCGGAGTTCGCCGCCAAGTTCGGCTTTGCCACGCACTATTACGACGGCGGCCCCGCCGGCACCAGCGGCCCCGGCTACCTCCAGCTGGTGGCGGACCCGGACGTTGACGTGGTGTACGTGGCCACCCCGCACGCCCAGCACTACGACATCGTCAAGGCCGCCCTCGAGGCTGGCAAGCACGTCCTGTGCGAGAAAGCACTGACCATCACAGCCGCCGAGACGCGGGCCCTGATCGCCTTGGCCAGCGCCAAGAAGCTGTTCCTCATGGAGGCAGTGTGGGCCCGCTTTGTGCCGGGCTTCCAGCGGGCGTTGGAGATCATTGAATCCGGCGAAATTGGTCAGGTCAAATGGGTCCGCGCCGATCTTGGCTTCCCTGCGCCGCTGGATGATTCGGCCCGCATCTGGGCGCCCGCGGACGGCGGCGGCGCGCTTCTGGACATCAGCGTCTACCCCCTGCTGTGGGCCTGGGGCACGCTGGGGGTGCCAGAAACTGTTGCGGCCACCGCCGAATTGACGGCGTTGGGCGTGGATGCACAGAACACGCTGACGCTCAGCTATGGGAACGGCGCCCAAGCCCAGCTCATCAGCTACCTGTCCTCGCACGGGCCGCGCGTGGCCACCGTGTCCGGCACCGAGGGCTTCATTGAGACCATCGGCTCCGTCAACAACCCCAAGGGCCTGCGGATCAGCGTGGGCTGGGACTCCGAGCGCACGGAAACGTTTGAGTACCCGGGCAGCGGCTACACCTACCAGCTGCGTGAGGTGACCCGCTGCATCCAGGGCGGCCTGATCCAGAGCGCCACCATGCCGCTGGCTGATTCGCTGGCCATCATGGAACTGTTCGACGACGCCCGCCGCCAGATGGGCGTGGTCTACGCCAACGACACCCGCACCGACCTCTAACCGGACCACCAACGCCCTCATTGCAGGGAGCTAGCCGCCCAGGTAGGCTTCCTTGATGGCCGGGTTGGCCAACAATTCCTTGCCTGTGCCGCTGTGAGTGATCTCGCCAGTCTCCAGAACAAACGCCCGGTGAGCCCTGGCCAGGGCCTGGTTGGCGTTTTGTTCCACCAGCAACACTGTGGTGCCCTGACTGTTGATCTCGGTGATGATCTTGAAGATCTGCCGGATGAACTGCGGGGCCAGCCCCATGGACGGCTCGTCCAGGAGCAGCAGCTTGGGCCGGGACATCAGGGCGCGGCCAATGGCGAGCATTTGCTGCTCGCCGCCGCTCATGGTGCCGCCGAACTGCTTTTCACGTTCCTTCAGGCGCGGGAACAGCGTAAACACCCGCTCCAGGTCGTCACTGACACCCGTCCTGTCCTTGCGCCCAAACGTTCCCATGTCCAGGTTCTCCAGAACCGTCATGGCGGGGAAAATGCCGCGCCCTTCCGGTGCCTGGGAGATGCCCTGCACCACCCTGATGTGGGCCTTCATCTTGGTGATGTCCTCTCCCATGAACGTGATGGACCCTCGGGAGGGGTTCAGCAGTCCGGAGATGGTGCGCATGGTGGTGGTCTTGCCGGCACCGTTTGCACCGATCAAGGAGACAATCTCGCCTTCGTCCACCGTGAAGGACATGTTGTGGATGGCCTGGATCCGGCCGTAGTGGACGGAGACGTCTTTCAGCTCAAGCAAAGTCATCTTCAGGCTCCCCTAGGTAGGCGGAAATGACCTTCGGGTCTTCCCTAATCACGGCTGGCACGTCGTCGGCGATCTTCTTGCCGAACTCAAGGACCACTATTCGGTCTGTCACTCCCATGACCAGTTTCATGTCGTGCTCAATCAACAGCACCGTGTAGCCGTCGTTCCGGATGGTCCGGATGAGCGCCATGAGGTCTTCCTTCTCGGCCGGGTTGAACCCGGCCGCCGGTTCATCAAGGCACAGCAGCTTGGGATCCGTGGCCAGGGCCCGCGCAATCTCCAGGCGCCGCTGGCTGCCATAGGACAAGTTCCGTGCCAGCGAACCGGCATGCTCGGCAATGCCCACGAACTCCAGCAACGCCATGCCGCGCTCGATGGCGCTCCTCTCCTCAGCCTTGTGCCGGGGCAGGCGCAGCAGTGCGCCCACAACGGAGGTTTTGTGGCGGGCATCAAGGCCCACCGCAACATTCTCCAACGCCGTCATCTCCCCAAAAAGGCGGATGTTCTGGAACGTCCTGGCCAGGCCGGCCCGGGTGATCTTGTGCTGCTTCATGCCATTGAGCACGTTGCCTTCAAGCATGACCTGCCCGCTGGTTGGCTTGTACACCCCCGTCATGGCGTTGAAGCAGGTCGTCTTGCCAGCACCGTTGGGCCCAATGAGCCCCAAAATTTCTCCGCGCTTGATGGTGAAGCTGACATTGTCCAAGGCAACCAGGCCACCAAATTTGACTGTCAGGTTCTTCACCTCAACCAAGGCATCCCCCACCGCGACGTCGATCTCACGCTCCGGCGCGGCGGCCTCGGCGACTGCCTCGGTGACCTGCATCGGCTCAATGACTTCAATGGCAGAATCGCCGCCGGCTGTTTTGGAAACCGGAATGTCTCCACTGTGTGCACCCACGGCTAGACCTCCTTTTCAGTGGCAGCGGCAGGCTTTTTCTGCGGGGCATTGCGCACCCGGGCATAGGCTTGCTGCCCGTAGGCCAGCAGCCTTTGGCGCGCAGGAATCAGGCCCTTGGGACGGAAAATCATGATCAGCATCAGTGCGATTCCGAAGATCAGGTACTTGTATTCGGCAATGGCCGTGAAGCGCAGCGGGATATAGGCCACCAGGGCCCCGCCAAACACGGCACCAACCTTGTTGCCCACCCCGCCAAGGACCACGGCCGCGACGAACAGGATGGAGGTGACGATGTCGAACTTTTGATTGTTGACGAAGCCCACCTGGCCGGCAAACAGGGCACCGGACATGCCGCCCACACCGGCACCGAGGGCGAACGCCCACACCTTGTATTTGAACGTGGGAACGCCCATGGTCTCGGCGGCGTCCTCGTCCTCACGGATGGCGATCCAGGAGCGCCCCACACGGCTGCGTTCCAAGTTGCCAGCCAGGAACAGGACAATGATCAAGATGGTCAGTGTCAGCCAGTACCACGGCGTTCCGTTGGAGTTGGCGAAAACGGGTATCCCGTCCTCGCCCATGCCGGGCGGGCGGCCAACGTTCTGGAAGCCCACCTGGCCCTTCATGGCCGGGATGAGGGTCGCCAGGATGCGGATGATTTCACCGAAGCCCAGCGTCACAATGGCAAGGTAGTCCCCGCGCAGGCGCAGGGTGGGGATACCCAGGATCACGCCAATGCACATGGCCACAACAATGGCCAAGGGGATGGTCCACAGGTACGGGACCTTGAAGAAGGGCGAGTCCGGGCTGGTCAGCATGGCTGCTGTGTAGGATCCGACGGCGAAGAAGGCTATGTAGCCCAAATCCAGCAGGCCCGCGTAACCGATCACGATGTTCAGGCCAACGGCAACCAGGGCGTAGACGGCCATGGAGAACAGAGCCAGCGGGAAGTCGTTGCCGGGTTCGGTGGAGAGGAGGGGCGGGTTCAAAATGGGCAGCAGGTACGCCACCACCACAATGACAATCAAGTACAGCCATTGCTTCTGGCGCGGCATGGTCTGCCACTTTTCACTCCACCGGCCCAACCAGCCGGTCTTGTGAACCGCGTCGGCGCTGCCACCGGGAATCTGCTCCGATGCCTGACGGTCTGCCGCTGCCTGGCTGGCTTTGGCCCCGGGCATCGGTGTTGGTCCATCTACTGTGCTCATGCCTTGCTCCTTCCTAAGGAGGTGCCCAAGATGCCTTGAGGGCGAATCAACAGGACCAGGACCAGGACCACGAAGGCCACCACGTCAGTCCATTGCGAGCTGCCCAACAGTATCTGTCCGTAGTTGCCAATCAGGCCAAGCAGCAGGCCGCCGAGGAGGGCGCCGCGGACGTTGCCAATGCCGCCAAGGACGGCTGCGGCGAAGGCCTTGATGCCTAGAATGAATCCTCCGCTGTATTGCACGCCGGAGGGGATCTTCATGACATAAAACAATGCTGCCGCACCGGCGAGAATACCGCCGATGATGAAGGTGGTGACAATGATTTTCTCCTTGTTCACTCCCATCAGAGTTGCCGTGTCCGGGTCCTGGGCCACGGCGCGAATGCCGCGCCCCGTGCGGGAGCGCCGGATGAACTGGTCAACCAAAACCATCATGATGACAGCAGCCACCACAATGACTATCTGCTGGGAGTCAATGATGGTGCCGAAAACTTCAAATATGGGTGTGGGGATGAACATTGTCAGTGCCGGCTCGGGCAGCGGACCACGCCACAAAAAGATTAGGTACTGGATAACAAATGAGGCGCCAATGGCCGTGATCAAGTAGACCAGGCGGGGGGCATTGCGTTTGCGCAGCGGCCTGTAGGCCAGCCGTTCCACCAGCAAGGCTGTCACCGCCGACGCCACAATAGCCACTATCAGGGCCAGGATGACGTTGACTAAAATTTGGCCGAAACTGAGGTTGGGGGCCGATGGGCCAAACCCGAGGAAGCTCAGGGTGAAAAAAACTCCGTAGCAGCCCACGATGAAGACTTCGGAGTGGGCAAAGTTAATCAGGTTCAGCACACCATAAACGAGTGTGTAGCCCAGTGCCACGAGTGCATAAATGGCACCGAAGGTCAGGCCGTCAAAGGTGGCGCTCCAGAAATTTTGGGCCAGCGCCGCGACGTCGAAATTAATCCAATCGCTGTCCGCGGGAACAGCTGTAAGAACTGTTGAGAGCATAAGTGGGTCCAGTTCCAGTCAGCCTCGGAACGTGATCGAACCGGGACTGCCTCATAGAGCGGATGGGTGGGGCTATACCCAAATGGATGCTGCGGAGCGCCTACCTGCGCGCTCCACAGCATCCATGAGGTGTTGCTACTCGCCGATGGCGCCGATCGGAACGATCTTGCCATCCTTGACCCGGTAGCCGTACACGGCAGGGGCCTGCAGTTCGCCCTTGTCGTCCCACTTGTAGTGCTTGCTCAGGCCGGGTGCGTCATAGGTATTGACCCATTCCAGGAGCTTGGCGCGATCCTGATTGCCCTTGTCGATGCCGGACAGCAGCACCGTGGCGGCGTCGTAACCTTCGATGGAGTACGTACCCGGCTCGGCGTTGGCCAGAGCCTTGTAAGCCTCGGCGAAGGTGGGGATCAATTCACCGGGGATGCAGGGGCAGGTGAAGAAGGCATTGGCCGACGCGTCACCGGCCTGCTTGATGAACTGGTCATCCTTGACACCATCGGGGCCAACAAATGCGCCCTTGAAGCCCTTGGCCACCAGCTGCTGGTTGAACGGTGCACCCTCAGCGAAGTAGCCCGAGTAGAACACTGCATCAGCCTTGGCGTTCATGATCTTGGAAATGGTGGCCGAGAAGTCCTTCTGGCCTGTTGTCACCTTGTCCGAACCAGCCAGGGCATCGCCCAAACCGGCTGTGGTGGTGGCGCCCAAGCCGATGCCGTAATCGGAATCGTCCTGAACCAGGTAGACCTTCTTGGCACCGAGCTTGCCTGTCATGAACTTGGCAGCTGCCGGGCCCTGCACGGCGTCGTTGCCCAAACCGCGGAAGAACGTGCTCCAGCCGTTGTCTACCAGGGCCGGGTTGGTGGCCGACGGGGTGATGTGGACCAGCTTCTGCTGCTCGAAGATGTTGCCCGTGGCCTTGGATTCACCGGAGAACGGCAAACCGACCACACCAATGATGTTAGTTTCCTTGGTGGCCTGCGTGACGGGGCCGGTGGCCTTGGTGGGGTCACCTTCAGTGTCAAACTTCTTGAAGGCCACCTGGCAGCCGGGGTTGGCCTCGTTGTGCTGGTTGATGGCAAGCTGCACACCGTTGAAGATGTTAATGCCGAGCTGGGCGTTGGCACCGGTCTCCGCACCAATGTAGGCCAGCGTCGTGGTGGACGGGCAGGTCGCCTTGCCGTCGCCGGCGGGGAGAACGGCATCCTTGGGTGTCTCAATGGATGTCAGAACCGGAATATCCAGGTTCAGGCCACCGCCGGTGGCGGCACTCGTGGAGCCGGGCGTGGCAGCCTGATTGGCGCACGACGTCATCAGCAGCGTCAGGGTAGCCGCTGTGGCGAGGGCCGTCATTACTTTCTTGCGGTTCATAAATTCGCCTTCCATAGGTAGCATCCAGGCCCGCATGACATCGTCGTCCTGCGTGGCCATTGGCTTCACGAGACTTGACACTACCCTTGAGTATGTGAGGTGGAGCACACTTTTACGTAAAGATCTGATAACGGATGTTCTTTCGGCACGACGGCGGCCCGCACCGACACGGAAAACCCGCCTCAAGCGGGAGAATTCGGCGTATTCTCCGACCCCGCTGCGGGGCCGGGTTCAGCTGCGGCATAGGCGTGGGAGAGTCTGCGGTAGGAGCGCGTGCACAGGGCGCCCAGTGCCAGCACCAGGGAGACGATGCCGGAGGCAAGAAAGACCAGGGCAATGCCCCGGGCGTCGCCGTCGCCCAGCAGCGCGCCCCAGCGCTGCTGTCCCGGCACCGAATCCAGGTAGGGGATGATCCAGAATTCGGCCAGCGGGGCCACCATGAACGCTGTGATGGGTGCGGCTGCCGCCTCGAACGTCATGGCGAAGCCGAAGACCCGGCCCTGCGCTTCGAAGGGGACCACACGCTGGATCACTGTTTGTTCGGCGGCCTCCACCGCGGGCATGAGCATCATGAAAAGCCAGATGCCAACAACACACAGCCACCACCAATCGCGAATAGTGAACAGACCTCCCACCACTCCCGTACAGGCCACCAGCAGCAGCATGGTGCGGATGGGGTTCTTGCCGAGCCCAAACTTGGCCACCAGCCCGCCGCCAATAATGAATCCGGTGGCCGTCACCCCCAGGACCACACCCCACACTTCCACGGGGAACAGTGTGAGCCCGTACGGGTCCACGAGCGCCATGAACACCCCGCCGGTCAGGTTGTTGAACGTGGTGAACAGGATCAGGGCAAACAAGCCCTGCGTGGCCCTGACGGCTGCAACACCTTCACGCAGTTCGGCAAAACCCTCGCGATCATCGTCCCGGACCACCTTGGGTTCGGGCACTGAGAGCGTCAGCAGGTGCACCAACACCGCCGCGCAGGCGATCAGGGCAATGATGATGGTGCTGCCCATGCCCAGCAGGCCAATGGACAGTCCGCTAAAGACGCTGGTGATCAGGAACGCGATGCCCTGCACCGCGCCCACTAGGCCGTTGGCGTTGGCCCGCCGATCGGCCGGCACCAGCAGCGTCACAGTGGTGGACAGGGCAATGTTACGCAGCTGCTCTATCACGGCGCCTATCAACACAATCATGGCGAAAATCCAGAACCAGGGTCCGGAGAGGCTGAGCAGCTCCTGTTCGGGAAGAAGTAGGAACATCAGCCCTGCGATGCCGAAGAACCCGAGCGTGCAAAGGGCTGACCCCACCATCACGGCATGTTTGCGGTACCTGTCCACGAGGACGCCGAAGAACAGGCCGAAGAACGCCACCAGAAGCATGTAGGCCCCGCCGATGAGCCCCGTGGCCAGCACCGAGCGAGTCTCCAAGTAGACCCAAAACGTCAGGGCAAACCACAGAAAACTCGTCACAATGTTGGCAACTGCCGTGTTGACCAGCACGTGCATGAAGGTGCGGTGGTCCTGGGCAGCCGGGACCCGGGCATCCTGGGCCTCAACGTCGCCCACTGGTAGCACTGCCGGCTCATCCTCGCGCTGCATGGTTCCAGCCTAGAACCAAGCACCCACAACTGGACAGGCCAAGGGACAGAAAAAGCCCGCCTCCTGTGAGGAGGCGGGCTTTTCACGTGGATGGGCCCACGCGCCCGAGGGACCCAAGAAATCGCGTCAGCGATTTGTTGGGAGGGCGTGGCTGGGCCCACACGACCGAGGGACCCAAGAAATCGCGTCAGCGATTTGTTGGGAGGGCGTGGATGGGCCCACGCTTGCTAGGTTCCCGGCAAATCGCGCCAGCGATTTACCGGGAACCTAGCAAGTGGGGACTATGCCAGGGCTGCGATGGCTGCGTTCAGCGTTGCTGACGGGCGCATGATGGCGGCAACCTTGGTGGCGTCCGGGTGGAAGTAGCCACCCAGGTCAACCGGTGAACCCTGAACTGCCGCAAGTTCACCAATGATGGCGTCCTCGTTCTCGGTCAGGGTCTTGGCCACCACGGCGAAGGCGTCAGCGAGCTGTGCGTCCTCCGTCTGGGCAGCCAATTCCTGGGCCCAGAACTTGGCCAGGTGGAAGTGGCTGCCGCGGTTGTCGATCTCGCCAACACGGCGCTTCGGGGACTTGTTTTCCAGCAGGAAGGTTCCCGTGGCGCGGTCCAGGGTGTCGGCCAGGATCTGGGCGCGGGCGTTGCCCTCGTTCACTGCGAGGTGTTCGAAGCTGACGGCCAGGGCCAGGAATTCACCGAGGGAATCCCAACGGAGGTGGTTTTCCTTGACGAGCTGCTGCACGTGCTTGGGAGCGGAGCCGCCGGCACCGGTCTCGAACAAGCCGCCGCCGGCGATCAGCGGAACGATCGAGAGCATCTTGGCGCTGGTGCCCAGTTCCAGGATCGGGAACAGGTCAGTCAGGTAGTCGCGCAGCACGTTGCCGGTGACGGAGATGGTGTCTTCGCCGCGGCGGATGCGCTCCAACGTGAAGGCCGTTGCCTTCTCGGGGGACATGATCTGGATGTCCAGACCGTCGGTGTCGTGGTCTTTCAAGTACTCGTTGACCTTGACAATCAAGTTGGCGTCGTGCTCGCGGGTCTCATCCAGCCAGAACACGGCGGGGGTGGCGGAGGCACGGGCACGGGTGACGGCAAGCTTGACCCAGTCGCGGACGGGGATGTCCTTGACCTGGCAGGCACGCCAGATGTCTCCGGCTTCGACGTCGTGCTCGATCAGCACGGTGCCTGCGGAGTTGACGATCTGAACTGTGCCGGCCTCGGCCAGTTCAAAGGTTTTGTCGTGGCTGCCGTATTCCTCGGCGGCCTGCGCCATGAGGCCCACGTTGGGAACCGTGCCCATGGTGGTGGGATCGAAGGCGCCGTTGGCACGGCAATCGTCGATCGTGACCTGGTAGATGCTGGCGTAGCTGCTGTCCGGCAGAACTGCCAAGGTGTCAGCTTCGGCGCCGTCCGGGCCCCACATGTGGCCGGAGGTGCGGATCATGGCCGGCATGGAAGCGTCAACGATCACGTCGGAGGGGACGTGGAGGTTGGTGATGCCCTTGTCGGAATCAACCATGGCCAGGGCCGGGCCTTCTTCGTAGCCCTTCTTGATGGCGGCTTCAACGCCGGTCCGCACGTCCTCGGGCAGTGCGCCCAAGCCGTTGATGATGGAGGCCAGGCCGTTGGCCGGGTTCAACCCGGCTGCTGCCAGTGCCTCACCGTAGTTGGCGAACAATTCGGGGAAGTAAGCCTTGACCACGTGACCGAAGATGATGGGGTCGGAGACCTTCATCATGGTGGCCTTGAGGTGGGCGGAGAGCAGTACGCCCTCTTCCTTGGCGCGGGCAACCTGAGCGGCCAGGAACTCGTCCAGGGCCGCCGCACGCATCACGGTGCCGTCAACAACTTCGCCAGCCAGCACGGGGACGGATTCCTTCAGGACAGTCGTGGTGCCGTCTGCTGCCACAAACTGGATCTTGAGCTTGTCATCGGCGTCGATGACAACTGACTTCTCGTTGTGGCGGAAGTCGCCGTCGTCCATGGTGGCAACGTTGGTCTTGGAGTCAGCGGACCAGGCGCCCATGCTGTGCGGGTTGGCCTTGGCGTAGTTCTTGACCGACAGGGGTGCGCGGCGGTCCGAGTTACCTTCACGCAGCACCGGGTTCACGGCGCTGCCCTTGATCTTGTCGTAGCGGGCGCGAACGTCTTTTTCCTCATCAGTGGAGGGATCGTCCGGGTAGTCCGGCAGTGCAAAGCCCTGGGTCTGAAGTTCAGCCACGGCGGCCTTCAGCTGCGGGATGGAGGCGCTGATGTTCGGCAGCTTGATGATGTTGGCGTCCGGGCTCTTGGCCAGTGCACCCAATTCAGCGAGGGCGTCGGCAACGCGCTGGTCCTCGGCGAGGTAGTCGCCAAAAACGGAGATGATGCGGCCTGAGAGCGAGATGTCGCGGGTTTCAACGTCAACACCTGCAGTCGAGGCGAAGGCCTCAACAATCGGCAGGAGGGAGTACGTGGCCAACATGGGCGCTTCGTCAGTGAGGGTATAGATGATTTTTGCCATGGGTTGAGGCGTCTCCTACAAAAAATTCAACGGATATCTGCGAAAAAGCAACGATTTCTATCCCTTCTAACTTACCCGAGTGCGTCCGTTTGCCCGCTATCGGGTCCATTAAGTGACACTGTGTGCACATGAGGCAAGGCTCAATTACTGTGCACGGAAATCGAATTGGCCTTAGCGTGGGGGTATGGAACTCAAAGGAAAACTCGCAGACGCCATCAACGATCAAATCACGCTGGAAATCCAGGCCTCGGTGGTCTACCGCCAATTGGCCATTGAAATGGATGTCCAGGACCTGCCCGGCATCTCCGGCTGGTTCCTGGCGCAATCGGCCGAGGAACTGGTGCACGCCCAGAAGTTCACCGACCACATGACGGACAGGAACGCGGCGCCGAAGATTGGTGCGCTCACCGCCCCGGACGTCACCATCAACTCGGTGCTGGAGGCTTTCCAGGCCTCGCTGGCCCACGAGCAGAAGGTGTCCGAATCCATCCGGAACCTGTACCGCCTGGCTCAGCAGGAGGGCGACATTGATTCGATCCCCATGCTGAACTGGTTCATCGAGGAGCAGTTGGAAGAGGAAGCGTCCGTTGGCGAGATCATTGGCCGCGTCCGCCTCATCGGGGCCGACGGCAATGGCCTGCTCCGCCTGGATGCCGAGCTCGGCGCCCGCAACGCGGCAGCCTAACCACCAACGCTCTCGCAGCAATGGTGCCATTTTCCGGAATGCTCTCGCACCGCCTGCGATAGCGTTCCGGAAAAACCAGCCATTGCTGCGATAGACAATATGAGGTGAGGGTGGTTGGGTTTCGTGCCCGTCCGCCGTTGGTGAGGGCCGGGACGTGCTATGTCATAGCGTCCGTGGGTTGCCAGTGA